>JACQEL010000895.1 GCA_016200595.1 Deltaproteobacteria bacterium | reverse complement strand
CGCTATCACGAAACCATCGAGCAGATCGTGTATGCCGAAGAACTGGGCTTTGCTACGGCCTGGTTGGCTGAGCTGCATTTCTTTCGGTCGTTCTCAATCATGCCTGCACCCTTGATCCTGGCCGCTGTTATAGCCCAGCAGACCAAACGTATCCGCCTGGGCACGGCGGTCACATTGCTGCCGTTGCAGCACCCGTTGCGCACGGCTGAGGAGGCGGCCGTGGTGGACATTCTCAGCCAAGGCCGCTTAGAGTTTGGCGTGGGACGCGGCACCATTGCTTTGCATTTTCAAGGGTTCAATGTGCCGCGCGACGAGAGCCGCGAACGCTTCGAGGAAGCCCTAACCATCATCGAGAGAGCCTGGACCCAAGAAACCTGTGCGTTTGACGGCAAGTATTTTCACGTCCCAGAAACCCTAGTGGTTCCCAAACCTGTCCAGAAACCTCATCCCCCGTTACGCATCGCTGCCAACAGCGTCGAGACCGCGACGTTCGCCGGCGAGCACGGCTATCCAGTGTTCGTCGCTTCTCCGATCAATCCATTTCCCAAACTCCCCGAGCATATCGAGGCTTATCGTCAGGCGTTGCGCACAGCCGGATATCAAGAGAAAAAAGAAGATATCGCGGTTGCCTTCCCACTCTACGTAGCTGACAGCGAGGCGCAAGTCCGACGAGAAGTTGAGACCAGCTTCATGCACTATTATGACACGATCACCCGTCAGGCTCGCTTAGCCGAGCGCGATGACTCGCCCGCGTATGCCTACTTGCGCGAGTTGCGCCAGCGCATCGCGGCAATGACCTGGGAAACGATTGATACAACCATGGCTTTGTATGGCTCTCCCGATACCTGCGTGCGCAAACTCAAGGACGCGCACAGACAATGCACAATGAGTCAGGTCATTTGCTGGTTCAACCCCGGCGGCTTGGTACCACATAAGCAGGTGATGGCCAGCATGCGCCGTTTTGCCACCGAGGTGATGCCGGCGGTACAGGAACTTTAGAGCGGTTTTCAATTGCCTTTACCCACTGCGTTCACCCTTCGACAGGCTCAGGGCGAACGGACAACCCCCAGCACGTAAGGAAAACCCGCTCGTGCTGAGCTTGTCGAAGCATGAGCAGCAGATAAGCCTGGGGAAATCCATCTGAAATTTGCTCTAGAGGCAAGCGTATTTCCTCAGCTGAGATTGGCGTGAACGTGCCTCTCAAGCCTTACTGCTCTTCGTACCACTGAATGGCGCCGCGCAGGCCCCGTTCTTCGCGGACCTTTTTGATCTCCTCATTGCCTGGCCCAAAGTGGAAGAGCGCATCGTACTCTGCGCCAGACAGCACTGACGCACGAAAGCCGCGAAAGTCCATAGCGCGGTTAATAGCGAGCTTCTCTAATTGCAGCTTCTGCGCCGGAACTTTCGCGACCCGCCGGGCATAGCTGTAGGTTTCCTCCTCCAACTTGTCCGCAGGAAAGGCACGTGTGGCAAAGCCCATCGCCTCTGCCTCCTTGCCGCTGATCTGGCTGCCAGGAAGAAAGGCGAGGTATTTGGTGCGATGCGGGCCGACCATCCAGTTCCAGAAAGCGCTGACAAAGCCGGCTCCAGCCGGGATCGAAGGAAAACCCAGGCGCGCATTCTCAGCGACAAAGATGACATCGGAGCAGATACACAACTGGGTGGCTCCAGCCAGGCAATAGCCGTGCACCATAGCGATTACTGGTTTGGGCAAATCTCGTAGCCGCAGCCAATTTTCTACGTAGCGCTGCAAGATCCTGCGGTCATCATCAATGGTGAACGGTTTAGAACGTTCGCCGCCACCACCACCGCTCAGGTCGTAGCCTGTAGAGAAGGCTCGCCCGGCGCCGCGAATGATCAACACCTTGATGTCGCGATCAGCCGCCACTTGGTCGATCGCTTCGACGAACTCGGCAAGCAAAGTCGGACTTAACGCGTTGAGTTTTTCTGGGCGGTTGAGGGTAAGGGTGCCAATGCGGTTTTGCTTCTCTAGCGTCACGTTGGTCAATGCCATACAGCCTCCTTTTTTATGTTCGGAGCCGAACAACGATATCGGTCAGCGCGATCCTAGTAACCTTCTCCCAGAGCGTCAACCATCATCACTTGTTGTCCAGGTTTTCCTTGTATTGATTTGGGAGAACATGCACTGGAATATCGACGGCTAGCGGCGTAAGCTGTGCGCCGCTAGGTCGCCTGTCACTAAGGGCAATGCCATTAAGTTAAGGCACGGCCCCGTGCTTCGACTTCGCCGCAGGCGCGGCTACGCTCAGCACGAACGGAAAATTGTCCACGAGTTTCCCCACCCCGTTCGCCCTGAGCGTAGCGCAGCGAAGTCGAAGGGCCGCGACTTGCCAGAGACCGCGCTAACTTAATGCCATTGGTTACTAAAGGGAGGGTGCTATGAAAGCGATTCGCGTACACGAGTTTGGTCCTCCAGAAGTTCTGCGCTTGGAAACCATACCAGATTTGCAGCCCGGTCCGGGTCAGGTAGTGGTCCGCATACACGCAGCCGGCGTGAATCCGGTCGAAACCTACATTCGCTCCGGTATCTACCCTAAGCCGCCCACCCCATACACGCCAGGTGCCGATGGAGCCGGAGTAGTGACCGCCCGCGGCGAAGGGGTCAGCCGCGTGGCCGTGGGCGATCGAGTGTATACCGCTGGCTCAGTTAGCGGGACGTATGCCGAACAGGCACTGTGTAGAGAGTCGCAAGTCCACCCTCTGTCTCAGCGCGCTTCCTTTGCTCAAGGTGCAGCGATCAACGTGCCGTATGCGACCGCCTATCGCAGTCTGTTTCAGCGGGCGCAGGTCAGTCCTGGCGAGGTGCTCTTTGTGCATGGCGCAAGTGGTGGGGTAGGGATTGCAGCCGTGCAACTCGCGCGCGCTGTGGGCCTGAAAGTGATTGGCACCGCAGGCACGGAGCAGGGGCGACGCCTGGTAGCCGAGCAGGGCGCGCATCATGTACTTGATCATCGGTCTTCAGGATATTTAGAACAGGTTCTGACGCTGACGAATGGCCGCGGGGCGGATGTGATTCTCGAGATGCTCGCCAATGTGAATCTCGGCAAAGATCTAGACGTGGTAGCTCCGGGGGGCCGAGTGGTCATAGTCGGGAACCGTGGCACCAATAATCAGGGCACGGTGGAAATCAATCCGCGCGCAACCATGAATCGTGACGCAACCATCCTAGGGATGAGCTTGGCAAACGTGGCAGCTCCGGAGCTGGCGCGCATCCATGCTGCTCTGGTCGCCGGGCTGGAAAACGGTACTCTGCGACCGGTTATCGGTCAAGAGTTTCCCCTCGCCGAGGCCCCGAAGGCACACCACACCGTCATTGAAGCAAGCGCGTATGGGAAGATTGTGTTAATTCCCTAAAAGGCCACTGATTCCTGCTAACCATTTCTTTAGAGCGAGTTGCACCTGGGAATACTCTCAGGAGAACTGAGAAAGAGATGAGCCTACTGTTCCCCCAGACCCTGGCGGCTCTCTTTGAAGCTGCCCATTTCGGCGTCATTGCCATTAACCGAGAAGGGGTGGTTGCCTACGTCAATCCTCGTCAATGCGAAAACTCCCAGCTGCAGCGGGAGGATTTCCTTGGCCAGCATCACCGTACTGCTTTTTACACCACCTTGGCGAGCCAGGGTCTCCTTCCCTTTTATGATCGCCTCCAGCAAGAGGGAGTCCCTTTTGAGGTCACTTTTCCCCACTATCAGCGCCATAGCGATGGCACAGTCAGAGCCTTTAGCATGTGGGGCTATAAGCATGAGGGGTATACCCTCCTCTTCACCCTCATCGAAAAGGCCTTGGAAGTACAACAGGCTCGTTACCAGCAGCTCTTTGAAAACGCCAACGATGGCATCTTTATCCTTGACCGTCAGGCCCGCTTTGTGACGGTCAACCACAAATTTGCCGAGTTGACTGGTCTGCCGGAGGAAGCGATCATCGGCAAAACCACCGAACTCTTCGTATCTGGCCGGTTCGCGCAATCGCTAGAACGGCTGGAGTACATTCTCCGCGAAGGCACCCTCGGTCCCTATGAAGTAGAAATGCTCACGCCCTTAGGTCTAAAGATCTTCTCGCTTAACGGCTTCGCCCTTTATGAAGGGGAGACTCCCGTAGGGGTGATGAGTATCGCCCGCGACGTGACGGAAGAGCAGCGGCGAAAGCAAGAGCGGGAAGCCCTCTATGAGCTGGCGCACGACCTGGCCCGCTCCTCAGAGGTTCGCACTATAGCGGATCACCTTTTTGCTCGCACCCGCAGCCTCCTCGGGGCAAACTATGGGTTTCTCATGCTGGCCAACGCCGAGGGGAGTGAGCTGCGAGGGATCACCGCTTATGGCGTAGACGCGGAAGCCTTTCGTCAGGAGAGAATAAAACCGGGCAAAGAAATCACTCCAGTTGCCCAGTCCTTTCAGAGGAAGCAGCCCATAGTGGTAACAGACGTCGCGCATAATCCTCTGGTCAGTGAGCGGCTCCGTCAGCAATACGGTTTTCTCGGCAGTGTCTGGATTGTTCCCTTGCTGAGTGGAACCGTAGCAGTCGGAATTTTTGCCGTAGGGTACGCAATCCAGCGGGAGGCGACAGCAGAAGAGCTGCGGTTTCTTCAGCTCCTAGGCGACGAGGCTGCTCTGGCTATTGAGCGTTCTCGCCTGACTGAAGAGCTACAGGAAAGCGAAAAACGTTACCGGAGTCTCTTCGAGAACGCTAACGATGCGATTATCACCATTACTCTGGAGGGAACGATCACCGGGGTAAACCGAGGGTTGGAGGTGATGCTGGGTTGGTCTCGGGAGGAACTGATTGGGCAGCACTATAGCAAGACCAGCACCCCGGCCTCCATCGCCCTGGCAGACGACCGCACCCGCCGCATCCTGGCCGGAGAGCACTTCCCCTCAATTTTCGAGTTGGAAATGGTGCGCAAAGACGGAAGCACGGTGCCCGTCGAGGGCCGAGCCCGCTTTATCCGTGACAAAGAGGGTCAGCCTCTCGGCCTGCAGGGAATCTTCCGCGACATTTCCGCCAAAAAGGAGTTAGAGCGACAGCGAAGCGAATTTCTCGCCATGCTCACCCATGACATCAGAAATCCCCTCGAAGTAGTCTTGGGCTACTCAGAGATATTGTGCGAGAAAGCGCAAGAGCGTGACGCACCCGAAGAAGTAAATCTCCTCGCGAGGCTCACAAATAGCACTCTAATCATCCACTCTCTTGTCACCAATTACCTGGACTTCTCTCGGATTGAGGCTGGACGTCTGGCTCTGGCCAAGAAGCGGCTAGAAGTGAACAACATCCTACGCCAAGTAGCGCAGCAGTACGAGACTGAAGCCTGGCGGCGGCGTCTCACCCTGGAAATGCATCTACAGGAAGCACTGCCCTGGGTGGCAGGAGATCCGCTGGCGCTCGAGCGGGCCTTTGCTAACCTGCTTCATAATGCGCTGAAGTTCACGCCAGCAGGGGGACGAATCAGTCTGAGTTCGGCACAACAAAACCAGGAGATAGTCATAACCGTGGCGGACACAGGACCAGGGATCGCGGCTGAGGAATTACCCTTTCTGTTCGAGAAATATCGTAGGGCGGCTGCCACCCAACAACGAGAAGGAGTGGGGTTGGGACTCTTCATCGTCAAGGCACTGGTAGAAGCTCATGGTGGCCGGATAGAGGCAGAAAGTACGCCTGGTTCCGGCAGTTGCTTTGCAGTGTTTTTGCCCATCGCTTCTACTGATCAGGCAGAGACTGCCTAGAGTTGTTTTCCCGGCATGGGCTGGAGGAGGCTGACAGTCAGGGCTCAATATGGGCAACTGCCACTGGTGGTTTGTTCCGCTACTGTCCGGAATAAATTTGCTCCGCTATGCGCCGGAGGCGCGATTATGGAGTGCGCCAGCCATGCTGGTGATTTGTTGGGCTGCAGCCCTGCTGCAACCCGATGCCGTGCACAGCTATGCAGTGCACGGCAAAAGCGGGAGCACGGCTCCCGCACTCCAAAGGGCAAAGCCCCAATCCTGGGCCTCAGTCAGGAAAATTTCTCGGACAGTATTAGGCTTGTTCGCTAGTGTTAGAGGAGCGCACGGGCAGCCGATCTGCCCGTGGCGCCGCCTCTCTCTCGGCAGATCCCGCTAGCCTAGCACCCCGCGCGCAAGCTCCTCCACTTCTGCCAGCGCGCCTTCACCGTCAGTGTTGATCCAAATAGTGACGTGACTCACCCCTGCCTGCCGGAGATCGTTGAGCTCTTCCCGTGTCCTGAACCGCCCAGGAAAGCCGAAGGCAAGCACCTCGATAGACTGGGGATCGCGTCCGGCTTTTTTCGCCAGCTCAGTAAGAATCGCGCGCCCTTCTTTAATTTCTTCTGCCTTTGCCCGCACCGGCATCCAGCCATCGCCCCACTCGACCACACGTTTGAAGACATTCTTCGACGCCCCGCCCATGAGAATCGGGGGATGCGGCTTTTGTAGTGGTTTGGGGAAGGAGCGCACTTTGGGAAAGTTATAGTATTTCCCGTGGTACTCGGACTCATCTTTTGTCCACAATTCCTTCATCGCCAGGATCGCATCTTTCGTCTGCGTCCAGCGATGGGTGAAATCGCCACCCATAATCTCAGTCTCTTCTTTGAGCCAACCCGCACCAATGCCAAAGATAAAGCGACCACCAGACAAGCGATCGAGTGTCGCCACTTCCTTCGCCAGTAACAGCGGGTTCCGTTCAGGAATCAGGCAGATGCCGGTGCCGAGTTGGATAGTCTTGGTTACTGCCGAAGCGCGCCCGAGAGCCACGAAAGGATCCATGATGCGACCATAGGCGTCAGGAATGATCCCATCGCGAGAGGCTGGATAGGGTGAGCTAGTCTGCAGCGGAATGACCGGATGCTCAGGCACCCAGAACGAAGCAAAGCCTAATTCTTCGGCTTTCTTGGCTACCACAGCCGGATCGGCCGAAGCATCAGTGGCGAACAGAAATACCCCGATTTTCATACTTTCTCCTCCTTAAATCATTGACTATTAGTGCACCACATTGACCTGGGACCCTGTCATAGTGAAACTGTACGTTGAGCCCTGTCCTTCGACTTCGCCGCTGCGCGGCTACGCTCAGGACGAACGGAGAGAAAGCGGAGCATGCAAGTCCCGTTCGTGCTGAGCGTAGCGTCAGCGAAGTCGAAGCATGAACGCATTTCCTCTGCCCGCTACGCACAGATTCGGAGTAGACACGACGCTACTTCGCTGTCCTGTTTTCCGTTTTCTCAGAGTTCCGAATCTGCAATCCCGCCGGCAACGATTCGTCGAGAATACGGGCTTGCTCTTTTTCTTCCAAAGCCACCACTTCAAGGACCTGCTGAGCCCAGCGCTGACCCGCCGGGAACGGAGCTAGACGTTCAGCGACTCTACGGCGTAATTCCTCGTCAAGATCACGGGTGCGATCGCCGGTACAGCGGGCGATTTGCACTAGCGCAAATGCCAGCGTTTCTGGTTTCCGCCACTCGCCACGGAGCAATCGTTCGACCCAGGCCGCAGCGGCCTCGCGCCTGACCACACAATTCGCCGGACCATACAGGAGCGCCCGTGCGCCTAAGCGCGCTAACGCCCACATTTCCTGATCTGACGCTTTCCCTTTTTCTGTGGACCGAACTAACTCTTCACCGAGATCAGCTTTGACCTCGATAGAAAGCCGTTCACAACTGCCCATCACCTGCCACATCTCGCGGATTTCTTGTGGTCCAACCTTAGACCGACCAGTCTTGATCTTGCTTTTGAGCTTGGGAAGCAACCAGGGGGCAACATCACTATACAACACTGTCTGTTGCTGCCGGCTGAGTCCACCCGCAACCCGCTTCCACAGGTTCCACCACTCAGCCCGACACTGTACGGCGTTGGTGTGCACTGGGCCACGAGGGTAGAGCTTCCATAGTTGCTGCAGCCGCCACTCGTCGGTCGAATGACCGAATCCCGGACGCAGACAGAAGCCGACCAAATTAAGCCAGCGAGCCTCGTGTTCCGGTCCTCGTCCGCGCCCTTTCTCATGTTCCCATAACATATCCCACAGCCGGCGGATCGCACTCAGCGGCCAGCCCTCTTTATTTGTTCCTAAGGTTTGTTCAAGCTGGCGTGTAAGGTTTTGCGGAGTCACTGCCTCAGCTGCGGGGGACGGGGCCGAAGCGAATACAGCCTGGATCGACTGCAGCGCTTCGGCGAGCAAGGCGTCGTCCACTACATGCTCTTCGCTCACCGTACTCGGCGTTCGTAATGGAACCACCGTTCCTTCGCCACGCAGCTGGAACTGCAAGCGCCAGCGATGATTCGTTTGGTGCGCCTCGCACCACAATTCCAGAGTACCGACTTCGGTGAACTTCGCCGAGACTTGTACCGGGATTTTCACGACGCTGGCCTTTTTGCCGAAACGCAACACTGTGCGAATCGCCGGCAAGGGCGAGAATTGCTCCGCAGGCAAGGTTAAGACTTCTCCGGCTTGGTCGGTCATGCGCGTGCTCGACGCATAGAGCGGAAAACTCACCGGCTGATTGGCGAGAACCTCGAATTCAGGCTCAGCCAGATGAACTTCTTCTCCCTCTTCCATACCGTGGCGCACAAGACACAGGGCAGAAATCAGGCCATCTGACACAGCGTGCTTCGAGGTGCCAAGGCCAATGTAATAGGCTCGGGCACTACCACCGCCGATACGCACGCCTTGACCGCGGCGGACGAGACCATAGTACGCAGCCCCATACGCAACCGCGAGATCGAGGCTGACATTAGTCAGGACGGTAGGTCGCCAGGGAGTTCCTTCTACTCCCGGAAACCAACGAGAAAGAATTTCGACAATGCGTTCACGCATCGCGAGAGGCGTCAACGCGCCGCCGTTGAACACAATCGCATCCGGCCTGATCAAGTGCCCCTGTGACGATTGCGCATGGTGGCGGAGAAACAGAGCCAAGTGCCGAGGAATTTCTGGCTCGGTGGCATAGGGCAAGCCGAATTCTTGCAGGCCAACCCGTGCCCCACGTCGAGGAACAGCATCTGGATCAACGTGAGGAAAGAAACCCTCGAGTACCACCTGCTCGACTTCCGCGCGGGTGAGAGTATCACTCAGAGTACCACCGACTACCGCGCTGCCACGACCAGCAAGCGTTAAAGTAACGCTCTGCCGGTTCGGATCGGCAAATAGATCTTCCTTGGCCATGCGGCAAAGATGAGTCAGGGTATGCCAGCGCTGCACGTCAAGACGGCCACCCTTGGTAAGGCGCGCTTCCACCAGCCGAGCCAGAGCGATGTCCATATTATCGCCACCCAACAACAGGTGATCGCCAACCGCAATCCGCTCAAGCTGAAGCTGGGTTTTCCCTTCAGTCACGGCGATGAGGCTCAAGTCGGTGGTGCCGCCACCCACGTCACACACGAGAATCAGGCTCCCTGCCCGTAAATGGGTCTGCCAGGAATCCGTATGCGCGGCCAGCCAAGCATAAAACGCCGCTTGCGGCTCTTCGAGCAACGTCACCTGCGGCAGCCCGGCTCGCTCTGCCGCCTGTACGGTTAACTCCCGAGCAACCTCATCGAAAGAGGCCGGCACGGTAAGAATCACCTGTTGCGCTTCAAGTGCGTGCTGCTTCCCCATGCGTTGGTTCCACGCTTCACGGATGTGTAAGAGATAGCGAGCCGAGACTTCAACCGGAGACAGCTTTCTCATCTCCGGCGGGCCGCCCCAGGGGAGAATGGCGGCGTTACGGTCAACGTCAGGGTGACACAGCCACGATTTCGCCGAGGAGATCAGGCGCCCAGGCACGCGCGCGCCCTGCACTCGGGCGAACTGACCAACGGCATAGTCGCGCTCACGATCCCACGGCAAAGCCAGGCTCCCCGCAGGCAAATCATGGGCGCCGGGCAAATAGAGGAACGAAGGCAGCGTCGGCACCGGCGCTACGGTTGCTTCGTTGACGAGCTGGGGAATGGGAAAGTGCTGTACCGCTACTGAGCGGGCGGTGTCGACATACGCGACTGCGCAGTTAGTCGTGCCCAAGTCAATACCGACGAGGTAACGGGAGTGGGAGGGAGCTTGAGTTGAAGAGACGCTTTCCACGGAAAAAGAAGCCTACGATAAAGAGGGTGAAAGGTTCGTTATTCTTCACTAGCCGTCCGCACGTTGAACTCTAACTTCCAACGGTGAGTCTCGTCGCGTGAGACCGCCCAGAGTTCGAGAGTGCCTACCTCGGTGACATGGGTCTGTAGGCGTACTGGAATCGTCACTCCCTCTTGACCAATCCACGACAATGTCGTCTCCAGCGGTGTTAACTCTTCGATCTCTTCCCCAGGCTCCTCGATCAATTGGCCCAGCTGGTCCTGCCGCCGGGTGGTTGAGCCCAGAAAACGGAACTGCGCTGGCTCACCCACCACCAGCCCAAACTCCTGGCCAGGAATGTCACTTTCGGTTCCTTCCTCCATACCGAAGGGCACAACACACAAAGCCTTGAGTGGCGCAGCGATACCGGGCACAGCCGGCATCGAGGTCTCAATGCCGATGTAGTATGCGCGGGCTGCCCCACCGCGGATACGTACGCCTTTACCACGTCGGGCCAGTCCATAGTAGGCTGCGCCACAGGCAACCGCGTGGTCGAAGTTGGTCCCTTCGAGCATCCGCAGCGCCGTTCCCCCTTCCTGCGCGAGCCAGCCATTGAGCACGTCA
The DNA here is from genome assembly GCA_016200595.1 of Deltaproteobacteria bacterium. Classification (GTDB taxonomy): domain Bacteria; phylum Desulfobacterota; class Binatia; order Bin18; family Bin18; genus JACQEL01. The sequence continues at coordinate 7,238 of JACQEL010000895.1, read as the reverse complement.
ACCACACGCTGACGCAGCAGGGTCGCCTTCATGACACCCCCGTTGAACAGGATGGCCGTCGGATGGGCAAAGGTACGGGCGTCAGCCTCGGTTCCACGCTGCCGGGTGAGAAACTTCGCGAGATGCCGGGTCACCCCAGGGTCCGCGGCGTAGGGCAACCCCATTTCCTGAAAACCGACTCGTCGGCCGGTTTTCGGCAGGTCATGGGGCTCACACTGGGGAAAGAACCCATCTGCTAGCGTAGCCTCCAGTTCTTTACGAGTCAGCTCGGCACGAATGGTACCGCCGATGACACTGCTGCCACGACCGAGGATCGCCAGCGGCTGACTCTTCGGTGCCTCAGGTTGGAGCAGCGTTTCTTTGGCCGCACGGCAATTTTGACTCAAGCCGCGCATCTGCCAGGAATCAAGCTTCGTCCCCTTAGTGGCCAATTTCTGCTGGACCGCATAGGCCAAAGCCAGGTCCATGTTGTCCCCGCCGAGCAGGATGTGTTCGCCAACCGCAACGCGCTTGAGTTCCAGTTCGCCTCCTTCATCCGAAACCGCAATCAAGCTGAAGTCGGTAGTGCCGCCACCGATATCACAGACCAGGAGAACATCCCCTACCCTTACCTGCTTGCGCCAGCGCTCGCCCATGCTTTGAATCCAGGCATAGAGAGCCGCTTGCGGTTCTTCCAACAACCGCACTGCCGGCAGCCCGGTGCGCTCGGCGGCCTGTACCGTTAGGTCGCGCGCCGCGGCATCAAATGACGCGGGCACGGTGAGTAACACCTCCTGATGTTCCAGTGCCAGTTCGGCATTGTCGCGCGCCATGAGGAAGTTCCACGCATTGCGGATATGCCCAAGGTATTGCGCCGAAACCTCTAGGGGAGACATTTTTTTGAGGTCGTCTCCCCCGCCCCACGGCAGGATGGGTGCGGTGCGGTCTACTCCCACATGGCAGAGCCAGGATTTAGCTGACGAGATCAAGCGTCCTGGCACCTCAGCGCCACGTGTTCGGGCCAGAGTACCGACCACAAAAGGCATGTCTTGCGCCCAGGGCAGAGCCAAACTGCCGGCGGGAAACTCATGGCCGCCTGGCAAATAGAGGAAAGAGGGCAACATATCGCGCTCTTCCGCGTTACCTGGAGTCACCAGCTGCGGCAGGTGCAGCAGCTCGATCGACGGATGGTCAAGGTCTGGGGTTTGTGTATCCACATAGGCAACCACGCAATTGGTGGTGCCAAGATCAAGTCCAACGATATAACGAGGAGAAGTCATAGGTTAAAAGAGTAAAACGTAAAGCGTAAAACGTAATAGAAAACCGGAAGGACCCTCTTCATCTTTTTACGTTTTACGTTTTCTTCTTCATTACTCCTTACGTTTTACGTTTTAATCGTTATTTCACCCGTTTCCCCAGCATATTGGTCATACGCTGCAACGCGGGTGAGATGTCATGGGGAGCCAGATGAATATCCAAAATACAGAAGCTGTCCGTGTAAGCGCGGGCGGCTTGGAGTGCGGCGTCGAGTTGCTCTTCCGTCTCGACACTAAACCCTTTGCCGCTTCCCAGGATTTCTGGAATGCGGCTGAATTGCCAGGGCAGAATGTCATTGAAAGGGCCGTCTAACAAGGGACGTTCAGTCCCATAGCCATAGTTGTTTAACACCACCACAATCGGATTCAAATGAAACCGTACGGCAGTGGACAGTTCCATACCGGTCATCTGAAAGCCACCGTCACCGACAATCACCAACGGACGCCGTTGCGGGTTCGCCAATTGCGCCCCAATGCAGGCGGGCACGGCAAATCCCATCGACGTATAGTAGGCCGGCGAGAGAAACTCCGTGTGGCCATGAATGAATAAGTCGGCGCTCCCAAACAGCGCATCTCCCGGCTCGGCGATCACCACTGTAGTATCGTCCAGAAAAGCATTCAACCGCTGGAACACTCGCTGGACTGTGACTTTCTGTCCTGGCACAGGCGAGAACGCCGCGGGCATCACCGGATGCGGGATCGGCCCGGTTTCCCGCGGCGTAATGTTGGCAACGCTCAGCCTTTGCAGGAAATCCTGCAGCAGGATCCCCTCGTAGATGTGGTAACGAATGGAGGTTCTCTCGCTGGTCGCATAAATCGAGCGTCCCAAGTTGATGTTTGCCGTGTACATGCCCAGGTCCATATCATTCATGATGGCGCCGAGCAGGATGAGGCAGTCACTGGCTTCGACATAGGCACGCACATCTTCGTAACCTAAGGCGCCCTCGTAAACACCCAGATACCGCGGATGGCGCTCAGCGATGACCGATTTGCTCAAGAGCAGGGAGGCAACCGGGATATTGGTCTTCTCGATGAGCTGGAGTAAAGCATCCTGGAGTCCGAAGCGATGAAGCTCTATACCGGCGATGATGACAGGCTGCTTGGCACGGTTAATCATATCACCCGCTTCACGGATAGCTTCGCTCAGAGCGTCAGGGTCGCTGACATCCTGCATTTCCGGGGGTCTGTGCAAGGCAAGGCCAGGTGCGGAAACCATGTCGCGAGGGATTTCGATATAGACTGGCCGTTTGTAACGCAGTGCCGCTGCCAGTACTCGGTCGATTTCCCGAAAGGCGGTCTCAGGATCGTGTAACACCGTGGAGGCGATCGTGAGTTGCTCGAACACCTTGAGTTGGGTGTCGAAGTCCCGCACCTTGTGATGCAATAGAGGGTTCTTCACCCGTTCATTGGTGCCCGGCGCCCCACTGATGACGACCACGGGCGACTTCTCGGCAAACGCTTGAGCCGTGGTATTTGCCACCTTCAGGCCGCCAACACAGTACGTGATGCACACCACCCCTAGACCGTGGACACGCGCATAAGCATCCGCAGCAAAACCCGCGCCTTGTTCATCACAGGTGTTAATGACTTGCAAGGGGCTTTCAACCAGTTGCTGGAAAAAGCCCAGTACATAATCTCCCGGCACACCGAACACGTGGCGCACGCCGTAGGCATGGAGCCGTTGGATAAGATAGGTGCCAATACTCTGCGAGGTTTCCATAGTTAATTTAGTACAGTACCACACTCATGTCGCTAACCTACCACTATGCGGATGCATATCAAATTCCTGGTCACGAGAGACAGGATACCCGAGCTAGCGGGTAGCGCCATTGTGGTGCAGGCGTCCCGCCTGCCGCCTGAGGCCGCCGAGACGGCGGCACCACAAACAAACCACGGGTTTCAGTAGAGATGCCCCGGCGGGGCGTCTCTACGTTGGCTCTTTCGCTCCACGGTGGTTGTCTACTCAGGAATCTCCACCTCTGCCGGCGCGACAATTTTGGGATCTTGCCCTGCCGGCTGGGCAGGAAGTTTGACCTGAGCGGCACGCCAACCCGCGTGCCGCAGCGATCCGCGGAAAGGCGGTTCACCACTTACGTTGCCGGTCAGACGAACGGCCGAAGGATCAAAACCTTGAGGGACAGTCACTTCGTCCCCCTCCTGCCCATTCAATACCGGCTCCAGTGTGAGGTGCTCGGTCAGGACCTGACGACACGCTTTGTGAATCTCGCGCACCGCCGCGCCAATCTGACTATCATCGTAGGGCTGGATGTCTTCGCGTAGAAAGTCTACTAACCGTCCTTCCCGCTGGAAGAGGGCGAGCAGTTGCACCGCAGCCTCGGTTGTGGGCTTTGGTGGCGGAGGCGGAGGAGCCGCTTTTCTGCTCTCGGGCTGGGCAGGAGCTGGTTTCGCCTCTTGAGCCCTCTCTTCTCTCGTTACCAGGTTGGGCAGGATCAGCAGCAATAAGAGGCCAACGACCAGCGGTGCGCCGACGAAGTAATACATGTAGTTGGGACAACCAGGAGACCCATACCCACCCAGGTCAGCCCCTACCAGTGCCTGAGAGCCGATAAGACAATTACCAAACGGGGCTTGGGTCATCACCACGTAGTTGCCTACCGCCAGCACCACCGCAAGGAGCACGATCAGAATCAGCGCAAAAGGTTTTAGTTTCGCTTGCAAGGCTATCCCTTCTCTAAGAGAGGAAGGTGGGCATTGCCCACCCTACTAGCGCGTCTACTCCAAATCTGTGCGTAGCTGTCAGGGCAAATGTGTTCATGCTTCGACTTCGCTGCCGCTACGCTCAGCACGAACGGGGCTTGTTTGCTGCCTTTTTTCTCCGTTCGCCCTGAGCGTAACCGCCGCAGGCGGTGAAGTCGAAGGGCACTCTCAACGCACAGTTTTAACGTAGACACGACCCTACACTACTGAGGTCTGGATCTTAAACCCAACCCCTAGCACCTAGCACCCAACCCCTCTCCTAGTCCACCACACAGGCCTGAGCGAGGTCAGCGAACAGATGCCAGCGCAGGATACTGCGCGGCTCCTGGATCAGGCCGCTGGTGAGGCCGACGAAAATTAGTTCCCGGGCTGGATCTGCCCATGCCATGATGCTGCTAGCACCAGCGTGACCGAAAGTGCGCGGTGAAGAAAGCGAGCCGAAATAGGTCGGGAAAATCCCCGTTCCACGCATCCAGAACCCTAGGCCGCGGTTGGCCGGAATCTTTGGCCACTGCATGGCGACGCGGATAGGCTCGATTAAACGGTCTTCCATATCACCAGTGTGAATCGTCGTTGCGAGATCAACTATAGCCGGGCTCAGAATCCGCATGCCATCCAGTTCCCCACCATTGAGCCACATCTGGTAAAACCGCGCCAGGTCGAATACCGTCGAATAAGATCCGCCTCCCGGGACCGCGGCAGTCTGGATTTCGTTAAAGGCTTCGAGAAACTCGATAGGGAACGGCGCACCACCGCTATCAAGGGCTTGGACCGGCACGCGACGCGCTTGCATATCCGGTCGCACGCCCATATGCGAATCCTTCATGCCCAACGGCCCATATAAGTCCTCTACGCACATCTGCGCGAAGCTGCGCTTGCCGCCATCGACCCGGCGAGCAATCTCAGCCAGAATCCACGAGCCGGTAAGCGCATGATAATGCACGGCAGTGCCGGGCTCGTGTTCTAGCGCTTGAGCACAGATGCGCGCAATGGTCGCATCCCAATCAGCCCACTTCGGCATCGGCCAGTCCGGCGCCAGATTGGGGAAACCGGCCGTATGAGTAAGCACCTGAGAGATGGTGATGCTGCGTTTACCATTGGTAGAAAATTCAGGAATATAGTCCGCGACTTTGTCACACAGCCGCACCTCGCCCTGATCCGCTTTCATGAGCAGCATGGTGGCGGTGATTGGCTTAGAGGTCGAGAACAAACAAAAAATATCATCGGGCTTGGCGGCCCGATTCTTCTTCGGTTCTGTCTGCCCTACACCACGAGCGGCGACGACCTTGCCCCGGCGCGCGAGGAGAAAGGCCCCACCGTAGAGCCAGCCCTCATTTACCTTGCGTTCGATAGCTGAGAACAGTCGCTCTACACGTTGCGGATCGACACCGACTTCTTTGGGGTTGACGGTTTGCATAATAAGCCCTCCTCTGTTCGACAGTCAGCGGAACTATAGCGGGTTCCCTCTCCCTCTGGGAGAGGGCTAGAGTAAGGGAAAAGCCGACGACAATATAACTCTCACCCCAACCCTCTCCCGCAAGGCGCAATGGCGTTAAGTTAGCACGGTCTCTGGCGGGACGCGGCCCTTCGACTCCGCTCCGCGTAGCCTGTCCTGAGCTTGTCGAAGGGCTCAGGGCGAACGGGATGGGGAAAATCGGAGAACATTGGCCGTTCGTGCTGAGCGTAGCCGCGGCAGCGGCGAAGTCGAAGCACGGGTTCGCTCCTTAACTTAACGCCATTGCCGCAAGGCGGGAGATGGAGAAAAGACGTCTGTGTCACTCTCGTCCTTCCGGCCGTTGCAGCGTCATTCCCATGATGTTGTAGCCACCGTCGATATGGATAATTTCGCCGGTAATCTTCTCAGCCAGCGGACTGCATAAGAAAAGTGCCGCCTTGCCCACATCGTCGTTCATAATTTCGCATTGCAGAGGAGAAAACTCTTTGACGTGTTCTTGCATCAGGGAAAAACCTGGAATGCTCGTCGCAGCTCTAGAAGGATTTGGGCCGGGAGAAAGCCCGTTCACACGGATGCGCTGTTGCCCAAGGTCATAGGCCAGGTTTTTAATAACATTATCAAGCGCCGCTTTGGTAATACTCATGAGCTGGTAACCAGGGATCACCCTTTCACCAGCCAGGTAAGTGAGAGCCAGAATACTGCCTCCACGCTCGCGCATGAAAGGCAGAGCGCCACGGGCCAGGGCAATCAAAGAATACGCACTCACGTCCATGGCCAGCGCAAAGTCCTCTCTGGTGATTTCTACGAAGCGGTGCTCAAAAGACCGCGGCGGAGCATAGCCGATGGAGTGAATAAGAATGTCGATATGGCCAAAAGCCTGGCCCACCTCGGTCAAAGCCTTATGAATCTCTTCATCCTTGCCAACCTCACACTCGACAATGAGCGGATCACCGAGCAGCTTGGGAATATCTCCCATCAGCCGGCGCATCGCCTTACGCTGAATCGACAGCGCGACACGGGCACCGGCGTCATGCAGATACTTGGCGATCGACCACGCTTGTGAATGCTGATCAAGCACGCCAGTGACCAGGGCGGTCTTGCCGGAGAAGTCAAGAAAATTACTGGGGCTGCTCTGTGCATCACTCATAAGATTGTCCTCACACAAACCGCTCTCGGTGTGGGTATGTCAGTATAAGAAGGAGGTTCACGATTACGAGATAGAAAAACCCGAAATAGACCCGGTTCATCTCCTGGTAGACAGTCACCCAGATTAGATTCGACAACAGCATATAAGCAGCGACAAACTGGACTAGCCACCACCCCCAGCGCTGCATCGTCCATAAACCATAAACCAAGGCGACGGCAACGCTCAACTGCAAGGCGTGCATGAGCTGCGCCCAGATGCCGAACACGCGAATGCCCAGTATGACACTTGCCGGTCCCTCGGTGTAAAGGCGCTCAAATGGAGATATCAGGTCCCAGAGGATAAAAAAGCCGGCATAAAAGGTGATCAAGAGCGCGGCGATGGTGACGCTTACGGGCCGGACAGGAGGTTTGTTCATTGCTCTTGGTACCTTTTTCTCCTTCTGCCTATTTTTCTCCAAAGAGCGTTAGTTCCTGCATTTGTTGTTACAGCCCAGCCTCCTAAGCTGTTTTGAGAATACGGAGGAGGGTATCAGGGGGTTGGGTGAGGGTGTTGAGGATGTGCCAGCCTTGTTTTTTTGCAGTTGAGAGGACAGTGCGGATTGTGACGAAGGTTTGAGCGCCGG
>JACQEL010000894.1 GCA_016200595.1 Deltaproteobacteria bacterium | reverse complement strand
GGGTGCGCATCTCGCCCAAAGATCCTGTCCGGGGCCTCACGTATGAAGACTGCAACGTCGGCTCCTATAGCTACGACCGATTGCCGGACCTGATCCGTAACAACTACAGCATGGCTCCGCGCGGCTCGTAGCTGTGGGGGAAGCTGCCCGACCTCGGGTACACCATCAATCGTAAAAGCGATGTATGGGCCGACAATATTGCGGCCTTGTACGAGGAGGCCAAAACGCGGCGCTGGGCGCCAGCCGTAGATGTGCCGTGGGCCGACCTGGCTGCGGCGCCCCTGCCTGAAGCAGTCGAGGCGGCGATGGCGCAACTCTGTACCTTTCTGCAAGAGTGCGCGACCGTGGTCATGGGCCTTTCAGCTCACTGGATTTATTCGATCAACCAGGAGTTCCTTGAGCTGAAGAGTTACCTGTCTGCACAAATCTTTGATCAAGCGCGGCACATCGAAGCTTTTCGTAAGCGTGCGCTCATTGGAGGGCAAGGACTCAAGCGGGCAAGTGTGACGGCAGAGCAAGCGCTCAAGGAAATTCTCAGTGTGGAAACCTATCCCTCTGGCTCGGTCGCCGGGAATCTTCTACTCGGGAGTTTTCTCTTGAGTCTGTATCGCCATAGTGCGGCTGTGGCCCCTTCTGTCGCAGACTGCCGACTCTTTGGTTTCGTCATGCAGGATGCGGCACGGGTGGTTGCCTATGGGAGTGGAAACCTGCGCTATCATCTTACCCAGCAGCCTCAGCAGGCGAATGTTCTACAGGATTACTTGGACTCGGCTGAGCATTGCCTGCTGGGCCTCATCGGCAGTCAGGAATGTCTCGAACCTCTCATCATCCTGTCTGGGGGGGGAACTACTGCGGCTCAGGTGCAGGTTGGCTGTCAGCGGGTCGGACAGTTTCTCACTCAGACTGTGACTGAATACCTGGAACGGTGCGAGTATGCGGGCTTGGCCAAGCGCACGGAGCGAAGCCGACTGCCACAATATCTCCAACGGTTGGGCATCTAGAAGCTAAAACGTAAAGCGTAAAACGTAAGAAAAAGGGGCGGAGCAGTTACTCATTACGTTTTACGTTTTATTCTTTATTCCCTGCTACGTTTTAATGCTCGCTTGTCCTTTCTGCCCTTCCCGTGTACCATCCAAAACATGTCTTCGGGCTTCCACACGCCCTTTCGTCACCTCAAGAAGACTATTAAGCTTCCTGAGCCTCGGCCCGCTCCTGTGAAGCCAGTGCCGCCGCCACAGCTGGAGGAGGCAGATGAGCAAACTGCAGAAGAGCTCTTCTCGCGTGAGATGCAGGATGTGACTCCGCTGAAGAAAGACGGACATACCCGTGTAAGCGGACCCCCGCCGGAGCCGACCCGAAGAGCACAGACAGATGAAGCTGAGGCGCTAGCTGAACTCTACGATCTGGTGGCCGGCCGGACCGGTTTTGACATCACTGATACTGATGAATACATAGAAGGCTGTATTAGTGGGCTGGATACGCGCCTGGTGCGGAAGCTGCGCCAAGGAGACTTTTCTCGTCAGGCTGCGCTGGACTTACATGGCATGACTGTGGAGGAAGCCCAGGCTGAGGTTGAACAGTTCCTCATGAAAGCCGTGCAGACTGGGTTACGGTGCGTGCTGCTCATTCACGGCCGCGGTCGTAATTCCCCTGGCCAAGTGCCCGTCCTCAAAGACCGCTTGAAAATGTGGCTGACACGGAGCAAATTAGCAAAGATCATTCTGGCTTTTTCGACCGCCCGACAGCATGATGGCGGGCCGGGTGCGCTCTATGTCCTGTTGCGGCGAGAGCGTGATCGCAAAAGGCTCCCAGTCATTGTCCTCGAAGGAGCAAAGCGGTAAACAAAAACGATAAGATGCGTGTGAGCGGGGGCAGTGTGAGTCAACAGATCCCTCGATTAGTCTACGTCGGTGCCGGCGGCAATATTTTCACCTTGGTGCCCAGCGAAGGCCGGGTGAGTCAGCTAACCTGGAACTGGGAAGAAGATGGCACAAGCCGTGAGGATGCTATCCGCCTCATCCATGCCTGGCCGGCCTGGTCTCGAGATGGCAGCCGGGTCGCCTACTTCGGTTGGCGGGAAACGGCTGAGCCGGCGCTTGAAGCCAGCTTGTATGTCGTCACCGCCGATGGCATTGAATCGTGGGAACTGGCCGGTCTCTCTGGCGGGATGCCGATCTATGGAAACTGGGCCCCCGGGGCAGACGCTTTTGCCGCACTGATTCAACGCGGGGAACGACATTTGTCGCTGGAAATCGCTTCGCTGGCCCAGCCAGGTAAGACCACTGCGCTCGTCGGCGGTGCGCCGCTGTTCTGGTCCTGGTCTCCTCGTGGCGATGTGCTGGCCGTGCATGTTGGGGGAAGTCGGCGCGGAGCAGCAGAAGCACGGGTCCTTCTGCTTGATGCGGCGTCAGGCCAGATCGTGCGTGAGGTCTCGAACCGGCCCGGTGAATTTCGCGTGCCGGCTTGGTCTCCCCAGGATGACCTCTTGGCGTATGTCGAACAGGGCACGGGTGGCAGTGGGACGCTTTTTCTCTACGATGTCAAAACTGGAGAGAAAGGACCGGTGGCCATTACCCATGGAGCAACCGCCGCTCTGTGGTCAGCCGACGGTCGTTTCCTCGCCTTTGCTAGTACGACGCGACCAGATGCCCTGCTCTTTTCTCAAATCCGCGTCCTAGATCTCTCCAGTGGGCGAATCTCCTCTTTGCTCGATGAGGCAGTGACCGGATTTTTTTGGTCCCCGCAAGGCGACACCCTGGTCTATTTGACTGTTGATGCGCAGCACAGTCACTTGCGCTGGCATTGCCTGAACCGAGAGAGCGGGGAGACCAGCGAACTCGCGCGTTTCTTACCGAGTCGTGAACAGACCTTCATTCTGTCGTTCTTTGACCAGTATGCGGGCTCACATCCGCCGCTGGCCTCTGATGGCAGCACCTTGGCTTTTGCCGGGTATCTGATTGGTGCAGCTCCACTCGACACGACGACCCCCTCACAGATCTACCTATTGCCGCTCGACCGTTCCGCTGAGCCGCGCCCAGTCGCCACCGGTCAGTTTGTCTGCTGGAATCTGGCATAGCAAAAGGAACTCGTCCGGTAGTCTCAACCACAGATATTTCCCTAAGGAGGAAGGAACCTGAAACCCAACACTGTTTTCCAAACCAGCATTAGCCCCGAATGCCATCCTCGTGCCCGGGCTCTGCCCGGGTGGGCCCTAAACCGGAATGCACGACATGAGGACACGGTTCGTAGCTGCGTGGGTAGGGGCGAAGCATTTGCTCCGTATAGACCAACGCCGTGGAGAGCCTGACCCGCAAATGCTTCGCCACTACGGTGGACAGGCACTAAACCAAGATGCACGAGATTGGTACACTCGGGGTAGCGTGCGCTGTGCGCACGTCTTCTCTGGCCGCCGCTATTATCGTGCGCCTAGCGCACGCTACGGCACTCAGACTCGGAGGCGTGAGTGTACGAATCTCTTGCCGTTCGGTTTAGTGTCGTGTGTACCAATCTCTTGCCTCCTGGTTTAGGTGGCAGGCTCCGCCTGGGACCGAGAAAATCAGCATTAGTCTCAAATTGTGATTAATTGGACCTTCTCTACGGCTTAACCTTCTCCCGCGCGTCTCGCACCATCGCCACCAGGACCGTGCGGGCTTCTTGCGCGCTGCGGACTTCGTGCGGGAAGGCGAGCCGCACGCCTTGTAACCGTTCGCCCGTACGCACGCGCAGACGAAAGCCCAGGCGATCCACGGCTGTCATCAACGCTTCTTCAGCTGACAGATCAGCGTACGCTTGGCAAAACAGTCGCAAGGCCTCGGCATGGTCTTGGTTCATATGCTCGATGATGCCTGAGGCTACCTCTGCGAGCGGATCAGGTTCAGCCTTGGTATAGTCTGCAGCGAGGACCCAGCCCATCGCGCCGAAACCGCCGACATAGTACACGTCGAGAACTTCCAGGCGGTAAAAGGCGAAGTCGTCAAAGTCCACCCAGGCAGCCGCGTTCTCGTAGCGTGCCAGATAGGCGGCTCGCGTCGGCTCCAAGTCCGAGGCTGGGAGTTCCGTGACTTGTCCCATCAGGGTTACCCGCGCGCCTGCCAGTGGGTCTCCGGTCCAGCCTGGCTGTGTCACTAACAGACTTGCGCGTGGGTCTGCACGCAAGTTCTGCGTGTGCATGGCCATGAGGCTGATGAGAAAGACCGGTCGCCCTTGCGCATCGAGATGGTAAGGCATCACTGAACCGAAGGGCCACCCGGGGTGTTTACGCGATACAGTCGCGAGCGTACCAGTACGAGCGAGAGACATGAGGGTGCGGGCGCGTTCAGCAAACGCAGGTTCCGGAGCAGATGGTGAGAGTGGTGCACCATTGCCTGCATGCTGACTACCAATAGGGTCTTTAGTCATACGAAGCTCCTGGAGAAAGAAGAAGTTTGCGTAGGGTGGGCACTAAATCAGGCGGCATGAGATTGGTACACATGACTCTCGCACATGCCCATCGTAGGGGCGAAGCATTTGCAT
>JACQEL010000008.1 GCA_016200595.1 Deltaproteobacteria bacterium | reverse complement strand
CATCGGCCTGCATCAATTCGAGATTCTTCAGACCAAGTTCTTGTTGGCGTTCGCGGGCACGCGCAAGCATAGGCTGGGAGATGTCGATGCCCATGACTGAGCCGCTAGAGCCTACCCGTTGGGCCAATTCAAGCGCCGTCTGCCCACAGCCGCAGCCGACATCGAGCACCTGTTCTCCCGGTTTAATCCCGGCTCGCTGCATGGCCACCAGGCCGAAGGGGTTAATCTGCGCGTCAAGCTGTTGCTGGCGCTGGACCCAGCGCGGTCCCCCTTGTTCGTTCCAGTAGCGGATTTGCTCCTGATTAGCTTGTACTTCTGGCATAAAAATCCTTTTTCTCTTCACTTAATGGGTAAGATTTTTTTCTTCCAAGCCTCTCTCCTCCATGTTTTGGCTGCGAGAAAGGAAACTGGACGAGTTAGGGAGCTGACATTAGTATTGACTCAGTTCCAGTCGCAATGGCGAGGCGTTGATTGACGACCCGCCAAAAGATAGCCACTGCCTCCTTTTTGGCATCGAAGAAATCCTCGAAGAAACCCTGACGGTTGAGTGGCGGTGGATACGCGTAGCGCTCGCCGTCCTCTCCAAATTCCGTGACCCAGTCATCAGGCTCGCGTTGATCAACGATCTCGAAGAGGCGAGCGGGATAGAGGTAAGGGTGGCCCTGATCATTTAAAATCCGCAGATCATCGGCCTCAATCCCAATGACCCCGTAGCATTGACCGGGGGTCAGATCTGGATAACGAAAGTTTTTCCGTCGTAACTTGACAACCATTGTTAGTTCACCCGCTTGCGCTTGATTTCAACGCGACCGATGTGGGGATGTTCATACCAATGATACTCGTACTGGTAACCTGCGATCTCAAAGCGAGGACTGCTCTTTTTTGCCCATCTAGAAGGTTTGCCTCCATGCGTCTCTACCAAGCGTCGTACCTCGCGAATGCGGTTGCCTTTGGCTATAACCCGCGCTTGGGAGAGCAGCCGTGAGGTAAGTTCAGGAATTGTACAAGTCCTTTCTGCATGTAAGAACAGGATGGATCAAGAATTCACCACACGGTTCTTCATATGAAAGAAAAGTGACGTTGTGTCCATCGCTTACGCCTTCAGCGCCTCTTTGGGATGCTGCACATCCCCAAAATAGCCAAGCGCATAGCCCCCTAGGCTGTAGCCAATCAGCTTCTGGAGTTTCTCAGGAAGGTGCCGTGCGACCGCCGGTGGAACGGCGAGGTACTGATTCTCTTCCTGGCGCAGCCAACCGAGATTATAGCCAACCTGAACGCCTATGCGCGGCTCCTGCGAGTTGTTCGCACCGCCGCCATGACATACTGAGCCGGTAAAAACCATGACCGAGCCTTTAGGCATTGCCGCAGGGACGGTTTCCTCAGGGGAAGGCGTGCGATCATCTTCCCATTTGTGGCTGCCGGGAATCACACGCGTCGCGCCGTTCTCTTCAGTGAAATCAGTGAGCGCCCACATCGTGTGTAGTTCGCACTCCATGCCGCGAGGAAAACGAAAGGGGCTATATACTAACTGATCGCGATGAAGCGCTTGGCCAGGCTCTCCCGGATTAATTCTGATCGCCTGGGTCAGATGCAGCTGAAACTTTTGGCAATAGGGACCAAGCACTTTGGCGGCCGTGTCGAGCACCAGGGGATGCAGGGCGAGTTGGTGAAAGGACTGCGAGCGGGCCACTAAGCTTCCGGTACGCTGCGTGCGGTACCCGGCAAAGTCGTCACCTCCGACTTTGGTCGCTTCAATAAAGGGCTTGAGTTCAGCGTAAACCGCGTCCAGCAGGGAGTCAGCGACCAGATTGCGGACGATGGCACATCCATCTTGTTGCAGAACTTCCATAACATCTTCGGCAGTTGCAGTGTTTCTCAGTGCTTGAACTTGCATTGCTATACTCCTCTACCGGATCATGGATGACCTTTATATAGGCCATATCTTATCTCCTTCGTTCACCTTATCGCACGGATAAGCAGTGACAAGAAAGCCCTATCCATCCAGGCGCTTTACAACAGCGCAGAGGAAACGATGCCGGTCGGCACGATAGAAAAGGTAGACGGTCGCGTCCTGTCGGCTTTGACAGATCATATCTGGATGAATCAGAAGTTGAACAACACCCTGCACCCGGCCTCACAATTTGGGATGCTTCGTCTCGACAAGCGACCAATAGTCTGCGGTGGTCCGAACCGAGAACCCTGGAGATAAAACGTCCCAACTTCCTTTCGACTCAGCACTCAGGACTCATTACTCAGCACTCATTTAAGCCCCGCCTTGCGCAGAGCAGCCAGATGGCGCTCTAACATCGCTGGATCTTTGTAGGGCATTCTCTGTCTGTGCACCTCTAGCAAGAAATGCGGATTCAGCCGCAGGACTTCTGCGGCCTCCGCCCGCGCCTCGGCAGCTTGGCCTAACTCGCTGTAGGCCACGGCTAGCATGAGATGGCCAGGCAGAAAGTTGGGGTAGCGGCTGAGGTGGCGCTGCAAGGGGGGCCGCGCCTCCTCATAGCGCCCGGCTACCACGTAGGCGATGCCGACGTCTGCTAAGTGGCCATCCACAATTAAGGGCTTTAGGCGCAGCGCCCGTGCGGCGGCCTCTAAGGCCTCATCCGACCTGCCCATACAGCTCAGCACTACAGCCAGAGCCGCATAGCTCCCCGCCTCGGTAGGCGCGAGAGCCACGCTCCGCTCCATCTCCGCCAGGGCTTGGTCATACTGCTGTTGGTAGAGATGGTTCCAGTGGAAGGAGTCATTGAAGGCCAGGGCCCGTTGTCCCGCCGCCACTGCCGGCTCCAACGTCTGGGCAGCGGGACTCTGTTGCGAGACCCACTGCCACAGGTAACTGGAAGTCAGTTCGAGGTGAGCGGTCATAAAATTAGGGTTCCGGCTGATGAGTTCCTTCATCGTGGCAATCGCTTCGGCATACTGCCCGGTCAAGCGGTAGGCCCAGCCTGACTCGATTAAGTACCAGGCAGGATAGCGCGGGTTGAGCCGCATGGCCTGCGCCACCATCCGCAGGGCTTCTTCGGGCCTGCCCGCGGTGCTCAGCACCTCCGCCTGCCCTGCATAGAAGTCGCCATTGTTGGGATCGAGAGCGATAGCCCGTTCTCCTTCCGTGATGGCTTGGTCAGCCTGCTGTTTCTGCCCATAGACCCAGCTCAAGAGCGAATGGGCCGCAGGCAGGGAGTCGTCCAGAACCACCGCTTGGTGCGCCAGCGCCAATTCGCGCTCCAGGGTCTGGGGGTCCGCACTCCAGCGCCAGGCCCACTCCACGTAGTAGGTCCACCCCAGCCGCGCGTACGCCTCAGCATACTGCGGGTCCAGGGCAAGGGCTTTCTCAAACAGCTGCCGTGCCTGGGCATTGGCCTCTTGCGTGACACGATAAAAATACTCCACCCCCCGCAAGAAGGAATCGTAAGCCCCCAGGTTATCCGTGTGTTTGCGCACGATGACCCCGTGCTCCTCTAGCGTGAGCTGCAGCCCCAGTGTCGTCACGATCTTCCGGACGATCTCGTCTTGCAGGGCAAAGATATCTGTGAATGGGCGGTCGAAGCGTTCAGACCATAGGTGTCCGCCCGTAGTCGTATCAATCAACTGCGCCACAATGCGTACCTGCTCGCTGGTTCTTTGCACACTGCATTCCAGTGCGTAGCGCACCCCTAGTTCTTTCCCCACCTCTTGGATATTCGCGGCTTTGCCTTTGTAGGTAAAGGCTGTGTTGCGGGCGATGACGAACAGGCTGGAAATGCGGGAGAGGTCACTGGTGAGCACGTCGGTGATGCCGTTGCTGAAATAGTCCTGCTGCGGGTCGCTACTCATATTGTCGAACGGCAGGACGACGATGGAGGGCTTGTCGGGTAAGGGCAGCGCCGCTGGCGCGGCTGCAGTCCTGAGTGCTGAGTCCTGAGTGCTGAGTGGGGGAAGAGAGAGATATCGGACTGCTACGACTGTAGCTGCGATGAGCACCAGCCCGGCCGCCACCACCCGGTGGGCACTGCCCACCCTACGAGAGAGCTTTCGGCGTTGGAGCCGTAGGGTTTGACGCCATCCTGTAGGTGTTTCGGGCAGCAGCGCGTAGACCTGGAAGCGTTCGGCGATATTCTTGAGCTTTGGCCGCCCTAAGGAGACGACCGTCCCCAAGGCGACTTTCTTGACTACATCCCGATACACCATATCCGAGATGCAGACCGTGTCCGGCTCAGCCAGCGCTTGCAGCCGGGAGGCAATGTTGACACCATCCCCGAACACATCGCCGTTACGCTGGACGATATCGCCGGAATGGATACCGATACGAACGTGAATCTGTTCGTCTTTGGCCTTTTCCGCGTTGTAAGCACGGAACTGCGTGTGGACCTGTTGGGCGCACTGGACGGCGTGGACGACGGAAGGAAAGTCCACCAGAAAGGCGTCACCGACAGTTTTAATGACCGTGCCACGATGGGTAGCCACGGCCTGTTCAATAATCTGGTTGTGGAGGTCGAGCAGGCGCAGCATGCGGGTTTCATCAGCGCCCATCTGACGGCTGAAGCCGACCATGTCAGTAAACATGATCGCCGCTAGCTTGCGTGTCTCAGCAGGCAGCATTTCAGCCCTTTCTCCGTACAGGCCAATTTATCTCGATTAGGCCCGACTTTCCTCTTTTAGAGCAGCTCGACTAACCTGGGTCAAAATCGAGACCCCTAAGTCATCCTCAATTTCCAGACAGATACGAATCAGCTCATCGCTCACTTCGCGTAGAGAATATCCCTCCGCTAGGGAGACCTCGATTGTAAGATCTTCGTCGGTATAGGGAATATCGAGTGCGGCAATGACAGCCTGGGGATAACGCTCGTGTACCCGTTGGCTCAATCGCAGGGCAGCTTCCGCCAGGGAACGTCCCTTAGCTTTCGTTATCTGTTGCGCCATTTTGATTTCCTTTCCGCTCCACTAAAACGATGATCTCATCGGTGGCGTCAACCGCCCACTGTGCCTCTCTTTGCGTAACCTCATCGAGACGGTAGTCCGCTCCGAGTCGGAGGTCGTAGAGCCGGCGTAGAGTAAAACGCTGGCGCTCGAATATGCCAGGTCCTTTTCTCCCAGCTCGAAAGTCAAACCAGTTGCCACGGACAAAAGTTTTGATCAGGCCGAAGTGTTCCCACCGAGGCTTTTTCTCAGGCTCACCTACCGCCGCCCACATCGCCTGATACGCGGCATAATAGCAGCGCGAGACACAGCCACGGAAATCTTCATTGGCTAAAAGCACTTTAGCCCCCGCGAGCGCCTGGCGTGCGCCTGCAAGCCTCGTTTTCTTATCCAACTCTGCTTCCTCTCCTGGTTCACTTCAACCCCGCCTTACGCAGGGCGGCAAAAACGCGCTCTAACATCGCCGGATCTTTGTAAGGAACTCTCTGCTTCCATATCTCTAAAGACCAATTGGGATTGATCCGCAGCACTTCTGCCACCTCGGTCTGGGCCTCTGCGTCTTTACTTAGCTCGCTGTAGACCGCAGCTAGGAGCAGATGAGCACCGAGATCAGCCGGGGTGCCGTTGAACGACCTCTTCAGAACGGCAATGGCCTCCTCAGGCCGCCTGGTTAGGTAATAAGTATGACCTACCGCGAGGAGGAGTTCGGGTGGTAGGAGGGGGCTGAGGCGCAGCGCCTTCTCTATCAATCCACTAGCGTCCTCTGGCCGCCCCAGAAAGGTCAGCATACTGGCCAACCCTGGATAGAATCTCCCATTGCTCGGATTGAGGGCGAGAACTCGCTCAGTTTCTGTGCTTGCTTGCTCGTACTGTTTTTTGGACAGATAAGCCCAGCTTAAGAAAAAGTGCGCGAAGGGCGAGGAAGTATCTAAAGCGGCTATCTGCTGTGCCGCCTCAAGTGCCCGGTCTAGAGTCTGAGGATCTTGAGTCTGTTGAGAGTTCCACAACAGCCGGTAGCTGGCAGATAGCTCAGCGTGAGAAAACTGCCAGTTGGGGTTGCGCAGGAGGGCTTGTTTTTGAGCCGTGATCGCTTCCTCATAGCGCCCCGCCAAGCGATAGGCCCAGCCGAGTTGGAATGGGTATTCGAACGGGTAGTGCGGATTGAGACGTATCGCTTGCTCCTCCAACTCTATGGCTTCTGTCGTCCTCTCCCCAAAGTTGTTAAGGACTACCGCCAGCCCATGGTAACCGTCCGTATTATTAGGGTCGAGAGCAATGGCTCGCTCGGCCTCGGTCACGGCGGGCTCATACTTGGCTTGAAACATATAGACCCAGCTTAATAGGATGTGCGCTCTCGGTAAGGAGTCATCCAAGACGAGCGCCTGCTGCCCCAGTTCAAAGGCTCTCTGCAAGGTCTGCGGGTCTGGACTCCATTGCTGAATCCAGGCAATCAAGTAGGTTAACCCTAAAAACACGTGCGCCTCGGCATACTGCGAGTCCAATTCTATGGTTTTCTCAAACAGAGATCGCGCCTGGGCATTTCCTTCTTTCGTAAGGCGGTAATAGGAATCTGCCCCGCGCAAGAAGGTATCATACGCCTCCAGGTTGTCCGTGTGTTTGCGCACCAAGAGTCCTTGCTCTTGCACGAAGAGCTGGAGCTTGAGCGTGGTCACGATCTTCTGCACGATCTCATCTTGCAGCGCAAAGATGTCTTTGAGTGGCCGGTCGTAGCGTTCGGACCACAGATGCCCACCGGTGGTGGTATCAATCAACTGCGCCACAATCCGTACCTGATCGCTGGTTCTCTGCACACTGCCTTCTAGTGCGTAGCGCACTCCTAGTTCTTTCCCCACCTCTTGCACATTCGTCGCTTTGCCCTTGTAGGTGAAGGCGGTGTTGCGGGCGATGACGAACAAACTGGAAATGCGGGAGAGATCACTGGTGAGCACTTCGGTGATGCCGTTGCTGAAGTAGTCCTGCTGTGGGTCGCCACTCATATTGTCGAAGGGCAGGACGACGATGGAAGGCTTATCCGGCAACGGCAGCAACGGAGGCTGCGCCTCCTGAGTGCGGATTGCGGAATGGGGAATGCGGAATGGGGAATAGGAGGGAAACAAAAAGGTGACGATCCCGCCACCAATGAGCAATCCCATTGCAATCAGCGCAGCCCAGGCAAGGTGGGCAGTGCCCACCCTACGAGAGAGCTTTAGTCGTTGTCTCCGCAGGGTTTGACGTAGCCCCTGGGGTTGCTCGGGTAGGAGAGCGTAGACTGGGAAGCGTTGGGCGATGTTTTTGAGCTTTGGCCGCCCCAACGACACTACTGTGCCCAGGTCCAGTTTCTGGGCGACTTCCTGGTAAACTACGTGCGAGATACAGATGGTGTCAGGCTCGGCCAAGGCCTGCAGGCGCGAGGCGATATTCACCCCATCACCAAATACATCGCCCTCCTTTTGTACGATGTCGCCCGAGTGGATGCCGATGCGCATGTGGATCTGCTCGGTTGGCTCTTTCTCAGCATTGTGGGTACGGAATTGGGTGTGAATGTGCTGGGCGCACTGCACGGCGTGGACCACCGAAGGGAAATCTACCAGGAAGGCATCGCCAACGGTCTTGATGACATGGCCGTGATGCTCAGTCACAGCCTGTTGGATGACGTGGTTATGGACCTCTAGCAGCCGCAGCGTGCGGGCTTCGTTGCTGCCCATCTGACGACTGAAGCCGACGATGTCGGTGAACATGATGGCAGCCAGGCGGCGGGTCTCGGCCGTCGTCACCTCTGGTGGTCCCTCTTGCATGCAGAGATTATCCTGCCAGCTTCTCTCGGCGTCAACTGTTATGTACAGCACGCGATGATTTTTCGCTGACGGACTAATTGAATCACGGCCTAAATCGAACCACAGAAGATTGGCACACTCCTGTAGGGGCGATCCTTGTGATCGCCCACCGGGAGGTCGCACACAGCAGGGCGAATACAAGATTCGCCCCTACGCAAGGTATCGAAGCTGTGTCCTAATGTCATGTGGTCTGATTTAGCCTCATTGCCTGCTAAGAGTGTGTCTGCAAACCGGAGGCAGGTGTCATTGCGAGGAGCGGTAGGCGACGAAGCAATCTCTCCTACACGCAAAGATTGCTTCGCGCCGCTGCTCAGAAACAAAATGCCCACCCTGCACCACACCCCCTGGATTCCCGCCTGCGCGGGAATGACGAACACGACACGCCCGTCATTCCGGGCGAGCACAGCGAGACCCGGAATCCAGGAGTTCCCTGTTTCTGCCTCCAGGCTGAGCGCCTCGCGCTCTGGGCGACTCGCAATGACTTGGTACCCGAAGTTAGCAGACACGCTTTTAGCATCATTGCTTGCCAAGCATTTTTCGTTATCCTGAACCTCGATGTCCTCCGAACTGAGTGTCTCTACCCAGTCTGCCGATATTCCCGAGCTTTCTCGGGAAGAAATTCAGCAGCGTCTGCATGACCCGACGCTCATCCTCGTGGATGTGCTTCCCCGTGAAACCTATGCCGCGGGTCATATCCCCGGCGCGCTCAGTCTTCCCGTCGCCGAGATTCCGGTTCATGCACGCGAGGTTCTTCCTGACCGTGCGGCGGAGATCACCGTTTACTGCGCGAGGTTCACCTGACCGTTAGGCGAGCAGGCCGTGGAACGGCTACATGAGCTTGGCTATACCAACGTCCGGCACTATCGGGGTGGTGTAGCTGACTGGCAGGATGCCGGAGGCCCGCTGGAGAGCCAACCTGTGCCGCTCTCGGTCACAGGTCCGACGGCAGCCCTTGGGGATAGACCGCAGGCTAGACTTCGGTCACGGCCGATAAACGTGTCGCACTGGGAACAGTGGGCAAACACTCTACCGGCTGTGGTCGAACGCTGCTCGACCCCACAGCTCTTCTTCGTCTATCTGGCGATGATCATTGTTTGCGGCGGGGTCTATTGGCTCGCCGGGTTGTCGCAACACCATCACCTCATCGCCGGCAGCGCTCCGGTGGACGTGAGTGTGAGAGGACTGGCCACTGCTATCTATTTCAGCTTCGTGACTGCGACGTCGGTTGGCTACGGCGATGTGGTCCCGATCGGGGCGCTCCGCTTCCTTGCTGTCACCGAGGCGGTAGCAGGGCTCCTCATTTTCGGTGCTGTCATCGCGAAGTTTGTCTCGCGCCGCCAGGATGAGATTATCCGCGAGATCCAGCGTGTTACCTTCGAGGACCGCTTGGACCGGGTGCAAACCAATCTCCATTTGGTGCTCTCTGAGTTCCAGATGGTTGTGACGATGTGCGACGACGGGACGTGCCGGCCCGAGCGCATCAGCACGCGACTCGAGAGTGTCACTTTGGTGTTCGCGGGCGAGATGCGGGCGATTCACTCACTGCTCTATCGACCACACCAGGCGCCGGAGGAACCGGTCCTGGGAGCGATTCTCGCGAGCTTGGCCGCGTCGCTGCACGAGCTGAGCGAGCTTCTCAGCCTTCTCCCCGGTGGCTTAACGCGGTCGCCCACCCTTGAGGCCACGCTGAAGACAGTGGGCCGGCTTGCCGACGAAATTTGCGGTGAATGTGTGCCGCAGGTCTACGCGCCAGCGCTCACAGTGTGGATGGATCGCATTCAGGAGATCGCTCGGCGGATTGCGTGAAACTGTAGGGGGTGCCGCAACAAGGGATGGGAGGAGAGAGGTCCCCCCATCCCCAATGAATTTTGCCGAACAAAACCGGCAATCAAGTTCTTGGTGGCACGGGCTTCTAGCCCGTGCTTTGCAACAGGCTGGAAGCCTGTTCTACCTGACAGCATTACCGAATTCGTGGGTCAAAACCCATTAGTGTTTCTATCTATCTAGCCTCGCCGTTACGCAGCAACTGGCCCGGCGTGGCACCCGTGCAGTTCCCGTCCTGGAAGGTTTCCGTGCCGTTCACC
>JACQEL010000898.1 GCA_016200595.1 Deltaproteobacteria bacterium | reverse complement strand
GTCGAGGGTATGAGATTTTGGCACTCTCTTGTGCACATCCACTCCCCCCAGCTCGCCGAACAACTCGAAGAGATCGGCGACATTGACCATGTGCGTCACTTCCCGGTTCGGACTGTTCACTAACGGACCGGCCACTATCAGCGGTACCCACACCCCAGTTTGATACGAGGTCCCCTTCGCCCGATTTAAGTCGAACGGTTCTTTTACATCGGTGGGGAAGCTCCCGTTGTCCGTGACAACCACCACCATCGTATTGGTCGTTTCCGGATGGTAGTTCAATTGACCGTCGGCAGTGCGGGTGGCGAGTCCCACTTCGACCAGCAAGCGCCCGATCTCGCTATCCATCGCCTCGATCATCTGGTTGCTTATCGTCCGCTGGTCCCCCCTCGCTGTGCAGTCAAAATTATTACCATCGTCCGATCCTGGGGGTAACAGTGCTACGGGTGGCTGCTGATAAGGGGTGTGAGCCGAGGAAAAGCTCACGGTCGCCATCCACGGTTTACGTGAGTTCTGCTGCTTGAGCCAATCTCTCGCGGCGTTGACTTCCAACGTCGTCCGATATACTCGCGCGCGCGGGTCTGCCGGAGAGATTTCCTCGACCGCCCCGTTTTTATCGTTGATGACCAACGGGGAGACGTAGTAGGAATTAAGCGTGGTAAAGTTGAGGTTGCTGGGTGGCGTCGGTTGACAACTCTGATTTTGTACAAAAATGCCACCACTCTCTAAACAGCTCCGGCCAGGTGCAGCCCCGGGCAAGAGCTTCGTGCACGAGCCATCGGCAACATAACAGGCTCCGCCAGCGTTGCCAGTGACAAAGCCGCAGGAATACGTTCCCAGCGGCGCCACGCCCCCTGCCGTGGTATCGACTGCGG
The DNA here is from genome assembly GCA_016200595.1 of Deltaproteobacteria bacterium. Taxonomy (GTDB): domain Bacteria; phylum Desulfobacterota; class Binatia; order Bin18; family Bin18; genus JACQEL01. The sequence goes on along the minus strand of JACQEL010000898.1, from coordinate 1,684 downwards.
CAGGCAGTCCCCCTGTATAGCCATAGAAGAAATCCCAGCCCAGGGAGAAAGGGGTGCCGTTCCCAGCCGGGTTATTATCGGGTCCGGCGAGGTGAAACTTGCCGAACATGGCGCTGGTGTAGTCATGCTGCTTGAGTAACTTCGGGGTGGTGGCCTCAAAGGGCGACAACTGCGAGTTCGCGAGATCCTCGCTGCCAATGGCGGCAAAGATGTTGGTGCGCAGCGGATAGCGCCCGACGAAAAACGCCGCGCGACTCGGTGAGCACTCAGGCATGGCCCAGGTGTTTCTGAAGCGCACACCGGCGTGCGCGATAGCATCGATGTTCGGGGTCTGCGGGGGAGTTACCCCACCGTAGCCAAAGATTTGCATCTTATCGATGCCGACATCATCCATGATGAGGAACAGGATGTTGGGCTTCTGCAGGGGTTTAGAGGAGGAAGCGGTAACCGCAGCCTCCTCTAGTGGACTCAGCCAGAGCACCAGAGCCACGCTTAAGGTAGAGACAACTCGACTCCAGTTTAAGCGGCTCAAGACGGCCCCTCTCTTGGTCGCCTGTCGCCGTGTTTGGTGGCGATTCGGGCTTCCTCTATAGTATGTGTCCATCGTTCGTCCTTCTCTCCAATGGTCGGCTCTTGTGGTTGCCGTCCTTGTACTATCCTGACAGGAGACTCATGTAAACGGAGGCGCAAAGGGGGGAAGGCCGCCGGCTGGCGAAGTGCGATATACTACCAGAGACTTTTTCCCAATAAGTGAATTGGGCGATCAGGAGGGGTTGTGCCTTATATTCTCGCCTTGGATGAGGGGACCACTAGTGCGCGCGCCATCGTGTTTGACCACGACGGTGCGATCAGAGCGCTTGCGCAAAAAGAATTCGCCCAGATTTTTCCCAAAACCGGTTGGGTAGAGCATGATCCGCAAGAGATCTGGAACGCACAAAGCAGTGTTGCCGGTGAGGTGCTTAGCCACATGCAGCTGCAACCGCGTGATATCGCCGCCGTCGGGATCACGAATCAACGCGAGACGACCCTCGTTTGGGACCGTGACACTGGCCAGGCGGTCTATAACGCCATCGTCTGGCAAGACCGCCGCACGGCCGCGAGGTGTGACCAGCTGAGAGCAGACGGCTATGAGCCGCTCATCCAGCAACGTACCGGTCTGTTGCTCGATGCCTATTTTTCCGCCTCCAAGATTGCTTGGATCCTGGACACCGTGCCCGGCGCGCGGGCGCGGGCGGAAGCGGGGAAACTTGCTTTTGGTACGGTGGACAGTTGGCTGGTCTGGCAACTCACCGGCGGGCGCAGGCATCTTACCGATGTGAGCAACGCTGCGCGCACCCTGCTTTTCAACATTCATACCGGCAAGTGGGATGAAGATCTCCTGCGGGTGTTCCGTGTTCCGCCTAGCCTCCTCCCTGAGGTGCGTCCCTCCAGTGAAGTATATGGAGAGATTTACTCCATCCCTGGACTGGAGCAGGTACCGGTCGGAGGCATTGCCGGAGACCAGCAAGCGGCGCTCTTCGGCCAGATGTGTGTCACCCCGGGCCTCACTAAGTACCGTGCGCCGTAATTACGCAGCGAGTTGCAGCGGCGGCGGCTCCTCGAATTTAGCGAGCAGTTTAGTTTTAGTGTACGTCCATTTGATAGGTTTAGGATGGGTATTGAGTTCTGCAAAATAAGCCGTCAG
>JACQEL010000007.1 GCA_016200595.1 Deltaproteobacteria bacterium | reverse complement strand
GGCGATGCTGAGTTCAATGAGGTCTTTTTCGACAATGTGCGTGTCCCCAAAACGAATCTGCTCGGTCCTAAAGACCAGGGGTGGCAGGTGTTAGTCACGACGCTGATGTTCGAGCGCTCGGGGATCGGCTTTTCCCTGCCAGTGAATGCGACCTTGCAGCAGTTAATTGCTCTGGCGCAACGGGTCCAGCTCAATGGGCAAGCGGCCAGCGCGGATCTCGCGGTGCGACAAAAGCTGGCCCAATTCTCCATCGAGTGCAAAGCGATCCACTATAACGTACTCCGTCACCTCACCCGCCGCTTGAAGGGAAGTCCTCCTGGCCCCGAAGGCTCCATCGGCAAGCTCGCTGGGAGCGAAGTAGGCTTGAAGATGGCTGCGTTTGCTACCGAACTGTTGGGCGCTTACGCTCCGCTGACCGTAGACTCTCCCTATGCCGTAGAGCAGGGCAGGTGGGCACGGGTGGCCCTTGGTGCACGAGCCTTAGCTATCGCTGGTGGCACCTCAGAGGTGCAACGGAATATTGTTGGTGAGCGCGTTCTGGGGCTGCCGAAGGGATAAAAAAGGTACAAGTAGCACTTGCAGCCAGGAGGGAAAAACTCTCTTCTTCCGCCTGACTACACTCTATATGTCAAGCCTTGTGTTGAAAGAGGAAGACAGCTGGGTTTGCCAGCACCAGAGCTCGCTGCAGCGGTTTGTTGCGCCCCTGTGGATAAGCTGTGGAGAACCCTGTGAGTTGTGATGAAAACTCAGAGAAAAAACGCAGACTTTATCGGTTGTGCCTGCCTTTTGAGCAGTACGCTGGAGTTGTAGTTGCACAGTCTCAGGTAAGTTGTTCATAGAAGGGTATACAGTCGTGTCCCTGCGTGAAAAAATTCTCTACAGGGCACAGCCAGCTAAATCCTGATTATTTAAGTAACGCTCGCAGAGAACTGAAGGAGGATTCATGCCGCCCAAAGAGCCACGTATAGAAAGCCAGATTCCGACTCCTGATACAGTCACGAGTCTGAAGCGGGTCGAGCGGTTTCTTCGGCTATTGACCTGGCAAATGTTTTTTCTGCTGGCGCTCCTGCTGTATCTGGCGGTACGCCCGCAAGCTGGCCGCTACCAGTTCACCGTGGCTGGGGAGGACGTGGTGGTCTTTGACACGGCGAGTTCGCGCGCACTGGCAGTGAAGCTGCAGAAGCAGGTAGTCAGTCCGGGCGAGAAAGCCGAGCCTGGAACCTCGCCGACTGCAGGAGAAAGCAAGTAATCAGTAGCCAGTGGTCAGTAAAAAGGCTGAAAGCTGAGAGCTGACCGCTGATGGCTCAGGAGGATATATGTCACGTCTCGGCGTCGTTCTTTCGACCGCGACCGAAGCCCCGCCCAAAGAATTCGTACAGCTTGGTCAACTCGCGGAAGAGAAAGGCTTTACTGCGATCCTGGTCAATGAGGGCAGGGGAGATGCGCTTGCCTGTGCTGAAGCAATCGCCTTGAACACCACGCGGATCAAGGTCGGTACGAACATTGCGAATATCTATTTTCGCCATCCTTTCCTGGCGGCGATGACTGCGGCAACAATTTCTGACCTGTCAGAGGGGCGGCTGGTATTGGGGCTTGGCGTGAGTCACCGACCGCTGATTGAATCACTGGGGATGAAGATGGACCAGCCGCGCCAGTATATGCGCTCCTACGTGCAGACCGTCAAGAAGGCACTGAGCGGCCAGCCGATCGGCTCGTTCTTCCGACCGCGTCCGGCCGCGCATGCAGTGCCGGTATATGTTGCCGCGGTGACAACTGAAAGCGCAGAGATCGGTGGCGAACTGGCCGAAGGCATCATGCCGTTTCTGCCCGCCCGCTCATACTTGACCCGTCTGGTCGCAGCGGCCAAGGCTGCGGCGCGAGGCGCCGGCAAAGATCCGCAGGCTGTTGACTGCATCGTGAGCATCCCCACCTTTATTGCTGAGGATGTGGAGCAAGCACGTTCAGCCGCGCGCTATAACTTGGCGTTTTTTGCCCAACTCCCTTTCTATCGCAAACAGTGGCGGCGCTGTGGATTTGTCGATGAGGTCAATGCCTTGCAGGAAGCGTGGAAGAAAAACGACCGACGTGCCGCGGCGGCGCTGGTCTCAGATCGTATGGTGGACGAGGTGTGTGTGTTCGGCCCACCGAGTCTGTGCCGCGAGCAACTCGCCGCGTTCCACGAAGCCGGAGCGGCGCTACCGGTCATTGCCGTGAGCCCAGTGAATGAAGAGCGCTTAGCAGCGACACACAAGGCGTTGAGCCTGTTGGCGCCGTGAGGGCAGCGCCTCACTAGGGCCGCAACTCTGATAGCTGCGAAATCCGAGCACGATCACGAGCAACGATTCACGATTCTAGTCACCTCACTGGGGCTGCCTTACTGCAGCAGAAACCCTTCATAGCCCTTGGCCGCTACTTCCTCACACTTCTGCTGATAGGCTGGGGAGCCGCCGGCGTACAAGAGAAAGGTGCGTTTCTTGCCGGGCGTATTGGCCCCCATGAACCAGGAGTCAGCCATAGGCAGGAGTGTCCGGGCCGCCGTTTCCGCGACGTGCTCGGTCCAGGCGTCCTCCGCCGCGAGTGTCGCTTCGATGCGCTTATAGTCGTGCTCGCGCATGTAGCCAAAACACTCGGTGACCCACGCCACATTCTGCTCGATGCACCGCGGGATATTGCAGAAGGTGGCGCCATTATGGGGACCGACGAGCGTTAAGAGATTGGGGAAGCCCGCGCTCTGCAGCCCCAGATAAGTGTGCGGCCCATCGGCCCACTTGTCCTTGAGCGCCTGTCCACCGACACCGCGAATATCGATGCGGGTAAAGGCCCCGGTGACCGCATCGAATCCCGTGGCAAAGATGATGAGGTCAAATTCGTACTCGGCCGCACTGGTCTTGATGCCGTTCGGGGTAATGCGTTCGATCGGCGTCTCGTGGAGGTCAACCAACACCACGTTGTCTTGGTTGTAGACCTCGTAATACCCGCTCTCCAACGGGACGCGTTTGGTGCCGAACGGATGATCCTTGGGCACGAGCTTTTCCGCCACCTGCGGATCCTTGACCCGCTGACGGATCTTGTTCCGGACAAACTCAGCGAAGGTCTCGTTGGCTTCGAGGTTGCTCAGTACGTCCCGGAACACGCCCAGCCATTTGCTGAATCCTCGCGCCGCCCAGATTTGCTCGTAGAACGCCTCTCGTTCTTCCGCAGAGACCTCCAGGGCCGACCGTGGGTCGAAGTCGTGGAGAAAGCCGGCCGGGGTTTCCCTGCACCTTTTGAAAATTTCGGGGTAGCTCGCTTTGATTTTCCGCTGGGTCTCGGGAT
>JACQEL010000879.1 GCA_016200595.1 Deltaproteobacteria bacterium | reverse complement strand
GCCCAGCTTTACACAACCGCGTATGTACCGCGCCATCAAGGCTCATCCCCATAGCGCCTGGCTCTATCGCGAGCGGCTCCTTGACCGCGGAGAACTCAGTGCCGAGGAAGTTGCGGCGATCGAGCAAACCTTCAAGCAACGCCTGCAAAACGCCCTCGATACAGTCAAAAGCAATCCGCCGGCTCGACCCCCGTCTACTTTGGAAGGCGTGTGGCACGGATTCACTCGTGGGCACGAAGGCCGCGTCGATACGCGGGTGCGGCGTGACCTGCTCGAATACATTGCCCGTCGGCTAGCAGCCGTGCCGGAGGATTTTACGCCCAATCCTAAGGTAGAAAAGCTCCTGCAGGCGCGCACCGATGCCGTACTTAAAAACGGCCCGATTGACTGGGGACTAGCCGAACTGCTTGCCTACGGCACGCTGGTCTGTGAAGGCACGGCGGTGCGCTTGAGCGGGCAAGATTCGGAACGCGGCACTTTTAGTCATCGGCACGCGGTCCTGGTCGATTACGATACCGGTACCCGTCATGTTCCCCTCAGTCAGTTGCGTGAAGGGCAGGCCAGTTTCTCTATCTATAACAGCCCGCTGTCCGAGTTCGCTGTCGTGGGTTTTGAATTTGGTTACAGCATGGATGATCCTGATACCCTGGCGCTCTGGGAGGCGCAATTCGGCGATTTTGCCAATGGTGCCCAAGTTATTATTGATCAGTTCCTCGCTAGTGCCGAGGCGAAATGGCAACGGATGAGTGGATTGGTCTTATTGTTACCTCATGGCTACGAGGGTCAGGGCCCTGAGCATTCCAGCGCTCGACTGGAGCGTTATCTCCAACTCTGTGCCGAAGACAATATGCAGGTGGCGTACTGCACTACTCCAGCACAGTTCTTTCATCTCTTGCGGCGGCAGATGAAGCGCGATTTCCGTAAGCCTTTAGTGGTGATGACTCCTAAGAGTCTACTGCGCCACCGCCTGGCCGTCTCATCAGTGCAGGATCTCGCCGAAGGCACATTTCAGGAAGTCGTCGATGAGGCTTCTCCTCTTGATCCTCAACAGATCACCCGCCTCCTGCTGTGTAGTGGCAAGGTTTACTATGATCTCCTCACTGAGCGCGAGCGGCGCGGACGTGCGGATATAGCCATTATCCGGGTTGAACAACTGTATCCATTCCCAGCCGAAGAATTGCTCGAGGTATTGGCTCGTTACCAGCGCGCGACAGAGGTCGTGTGGGTGCAAGAAGAACCACGCAATATGGGCGCGTGGAGTTTTATGTACGAGCGTGTACCGACGTTGCTACGTCCGAGTCAATCACTACGCTACGTCGGACGTCACGAACAAGCAGCACCAGCTGTAGGTTCACAGAAAATCCACCAACAGGAACAAACCGCGCTGCTAGACCAAGCGTTGGCAGTAGAACAGTAGTCAGTGGTCAGTGGCCAGTTGTCAGTTGAGGAAAGAAAGTTACCAGTTCTCAGTTGCCAGTAGCCAGTTAAGAAGAAAGCAGAACAAAGAAGAAAGCAGAATGAAGATGTTGTCTTTCTTTACTGACAACTTTTCCTGATTTACTGACAACTGAGAACTGGCAACTGACAACTTTTTCTGAGAGGTTCTATGACCGTTGACATTACCATTCCCGCTTTAGGCGAATCGATCACTGAAGGCACGATTCTGCGTTGGCTCAAGACTGCCGGCGAAGCAGTCGAGCGCGACGAGGTTGTTGTAGAAATCGAGACGGATAAAGCCACTATGGAACTGGTTGCTCCCGAGTCTGGAGTGTTGAGTGAGATCCTCAAGGGCGAAGGAGAAAAAGTGGAGATCGGGGAGACCATCGGCCGAGTGACTCCGGGCGGGGCGGCGCAAACGGCGACACCGCGCCCAAGTGCGACTCCGGCGGCTGCTCCGCGCTCCACAGCCCCACAACCGGCGCCTGCGGCGGACGCGCCGCTGAGTCCAGCCGTGCGTCGATTGGTCGAAGAACATGCCGTGAACCCGGTGGAGGTGACGGCGACCGGTCGGGGTGGACGCCTGACGAAGGGCGATGTCCTGCAACATCTCGAAGTAAAAGCGCCACAAGAATCCGCTCCGACACCGGTCCAGGCACGACCACGACCCGTAGCAGTTCCCGCAAGTGCGCCTGCTCCAGCGGTGCGTCCGGCGATAAGCCCGCGTGTGAGCGAGGGAGCGGAGCCGCGCGAACGGCGTGAACCGATGAGCCGGATTCGTCGGCGGATCGCTGAGCGCCTCAAGCAAGTCCAAAACACGGCGGCGATTCTGACGACCTTCAACGAGATCGACATGAGCGCGGTTTTGGCCCTACGCGCGAAGTACAACGAGACCTTCAAGGAGCGCTATGGGATTTCGCTCGGGTTCATGTCGCTCTTCGCGAAAGCGAGCGTAGAAGCGCTCCGTGCCTTTCCGGCGATCAACGCGGAGATCCGCGGTGAGGACATCATTTACAAAAACTACTATGACTTGGGCATTGCCGTAGGAACGGAGCAGGGTTTGCTCGTTCCCGTCGTCCGCGCGGTTGATCAAAAAAGCTTTGCCGAGATCGAGTTCGAATTGGCAGATCTCAGCCAACGAGCACGGACAGGAAAGATCAAAGTTGAGGAGTTGACTGGTGGAACCTTCACCATCAGTAATGGTGGCGTTTATGGTTCTCTGATGTCCACGCCAATTCTCAACCCACCGCAGAGCGGCATTCTCGGCATGCACAAGACTGAGAAGCGGCCAGTGGTCGGCCCTAACGATGAAATAGTTGTACGGCCAATGATGTATGTCGCACTTTCCTATGACCACCGCATCGTTGATGGACGTGAGGCGGTGCTGTTCCTGCGGCGGATCAAGGATTGTATCGAAGATCCGGCACGGATACTGCTGGGACTGTAGTGTGGATTGCGGATTGTACAGCGGTTTTCAATTGGCTGTGGCCTCCCCCGCTGGGAGCGCGGGCGTCCCGCCCGCCCGAAAAGCGCCCAAGATGGGCGCGCTCCCAGGCTGCATGCAAGTGC
>JACQEL010000878.1 GCA_016200595.1 Deltaproteobacteria bacterium | reverse complement strand
GTCCAGTGCCGCTCCGCGGCAGCCTGAAGCACGGCGTTCTGGCCTGAGGGTAGCCGGGGGTTTCAACCCCCGGCGGCGTATCAGTCCCGGCTTGACAGTCGGACAAAAATGTCCGCTATAATGAGCCGTGACAGGGAATGAGTTCATCCGCAAAGTGAAGAAATTGGGTCGGAGGAATGGCATCGCTGTGCAGTTTGTTGCACGGCGCGGGAAGGGCAGCCACGGCACGCTATTTTATGGGATGCGGTTTACGGTCGTCCGCAACCCAAAGGATGAACTGAAAACCGGCACCCTCCACGCCATGCTCGATCAGCTTGGTCTACGCCTTGAGGATCTGTAGGAGACAACTATGGAACAATTTGTTTACTCTGCTACTCTCACCCCAGACTCGCAGGATGGCGGCTTTGTGGTCACGTTCGTCGATGTGCCCGAGGCCATTACCCAAGGAGAAGACCGAGCAGACGCCCTGAGAGAAGCGGCGGATTGCCTGGAAGAAGCGATCGCCAATAGGATGGTGACGGGGCTGCCTATCCCCTCCCCTTCCCCGATCAAAAGACGCCAGCACGCGGTGCCTTTGCCAGCGCAAACGGCCGCGAAAGCCGCGCTGTATATTGCTCTCCAGGAGACCAAGGTTACGAAGGCTGAGTTAGCGAAGCGTCTGCGGTGTGATGAGAAAGAGGTACGGCGGTTGCTGGACCCCCGGCATCCATCCAAGCTGCCCCGGATAGAAGCTGCCCTAGCGGCAGTGGGGCAACGATTGGTAGTTGGTCTTCAATCAGCAGCCTGACCAGTGCAATGCTCTCGTCAGCAATAGCGTTCTCACTAAACCAAGAGGCATGAGGTTGGTACACTCGGGGTAGCGTGCGCTATGCGCACGACAATAGCGGCGTACAGAGAAGACGTGCGCACAGCGCACGCTACGGCATTCAGGCTCGGATACGTGAGTGTATGAATCTCTTGCCGTTCGGTTGAGTTGGCAGGCAGCGCGTACCTTTTGTAACGCGGCATCTTGAGAGAGCCAATTGCTGCATCTATACATGTCAAAAAACAGAGCTTGTTATGGGCAAAACTATCGGCGTCACCGAACTCCAAAAGAAATTCCTTATTGTTCTCGACGAAGTGGTCCAGCAACAGGTGCCCTATATTCTCACCCGAGGTAGCCGCCCCCAAGCAGCACTTATCCCTTATGAACAATATGAGAAGCTCGTTCAGGGGAATGAGTCGCGCATCCTGGACCATATTGATCATGCCTTGGCCCGCATGACTAAGATCAACGCTCGCTATTCAGACGCGGAGGTCGAAGCTGACCTACGACAAACCACCAAGGTCGTGCGGGCCCACAAATAGGCCGGCCTTCAAAGACCGGCCTACTGTCCGGTGCCGCTCCGCGGCATCCTAGAGCACGGCATGCTGCTCTGAAGGTAGTTTGTAGGGTGCGCTCCGCGCACCAAATATCCCGGGTAAAGAAACGGTGCGCAAGCGCACCCTACGAGATGAAGGAAGCGATTGCTTTTTCTTTCGCTCGGGCAATAAAATGACCACGATAACGGATCTTCAAAAGTAACGTAGGGCAGGTCGTTCCCCCTCTACGATCCTGAAAGGACAGTGTCCTTATGTCGCTCGCCATTGTCACAGAACCGCTTCCGTTGATGGCTGATGGAGATGGCGTCGTCCGGGTAGGCCACACGCGGGTTACCCTGGATACGGTGGTCGCCGCCTTTCAGGACGGAGCCACTGCTGAAGAAATCGTTCAGCAATATCCCTCACTTCAGTTAGCCGACGTGTACGTGGTCATCGGTTATTACCTGCGGAAACAGGCGGAAGTCGATGCGTACCTCCGGCAACGACAACAGCAAGCCGACGAGATCCGTCGCCAGAACGAAGCCCGCTTCGACCCTGCAGGCGTGCGAGATCGTTTGTTAGCGCGACGATCCCAGCATGGATAGGCAGATATGCTGCGACTGGCTGCCGATGAGAATTTCAACCACGACATCGTGCGCGGCCTCCGACGGCGGAATCCCCAGATCGACCTCGTACGTGTGCAAGACGAAGGCTTGTCCGCGACGGATGACCCAACCATTTTAGAGTGGACAGCCCAGGCGAGAAGAGTACTGCTTACCCACGATGCAGCGACGATGACACGCTACGCGTATGAGCGCACGCGGGAGGGGAAACCGATGCCTGGCGTCTTTGAAGTCAGTCGCAGTGTTCCTGTTAGTCGTGTCATTGAAGAAATTCTGCTACTGGCAGAATGCAGCCTTGAGGGCGAATGGGAAGGACAGGTGCGGTACCTCCCACTGCAATAAGACGCTTGAGGTCAAGAACGCGGCAATTGACTATCTCGCCGAGGGCAAACGCCGCAAAGAAGGCCGGCCTGAAAAGACCGGCCTTCTGTCCTGTGCCGCTCCGCGGCATCCTGGAGCACGGCGTGCTGGCCCGAGGGTAGCCGGGGGTTTGAACCCCCGGCGGTGAGGCAGACGGATTTTAATCCCAGGTGCTCAAGCCCCTTTCGCATCTTTTCTGAGCACTTTTCGCAGCGCCGCATGCGGATTGTTGGTGATCGGCGCGCCGTGATTAAAGCAGAGAACCGAGAACCGGAGATCGAGCAACCCCTGTACGCTTGCCCGAGCCGTCTCCGGATCATCATGAAACTCGGCCGGGACAAAGTCCAACTCTTTGCCTTCGCCGTGCATCAAGAGATCCGGACAAAACAGCACTCCTGGCTCGCGCGCCAGCCAGAAAGCGAAATGCACGTTTTCAGGTCCCGGCGTGTGAATGGCTTGCAACCCGCCTGGCAACTGGTCTCCGGCGCGGTACAGGACATCCGGCTCCTCATCCATTGGCCGTACCCCCTCCGGAGCGTAGACTTTGAGACCGAACTGCTTGCGATAACGCCAGGACGACCGTTGATGGCATTTGGCCGTCAGGCAGATCGCTTCTACAGTCCCGAGCCGTTTCAACGCAGCGTCTGCCAGAGGAAGCGGATCGATCAACACGACCCGACCACCCTCTACAACCGCATGGGCATCACTTTCGAAGTCGATGCGGTCGTCGTGCACGGACCAGCGCCATACTCCTGGCACGATCTCTTCCGCGGTCTGAGCGATTGTTTTTGGTTCTGACATACGACCTCCGGCTCTTCTCTAAACTTTGTGTACTCAGCGCCGTTCGCCCTTCGACTTCGCTGCGCGTAGCCTGTCCTGAGCTTGTCGAAGGGCTCAGGACGAACAGGATAGAGCTAAAGATTACACAAGTTCGGGTACGTGAGCCTACCCCCTTTGTGCAGATGCGTCGCTTGACAGCTTCCTCACCATTCTATAGCTGAACGCTGACTGCTGAAAGCTGGAAGCCATTTTGCAAAGGAGAAGATATGAAAGCCGCAGTACTCTACAAAGCTGGTGAACCACTGGTGATCGAAGACCTGAAACTCGCTCCCCCCAAAGCGGGCGAGGTGCGAGTGCGGGTGGCCGCGAATGGCGCGTGCCACAGTGATTTGCATGTCATGACCGGAGACATGCGTATGCCCCTGCCCATCGTGCTCGGCCATGAAGGGGCAGGTATCGTTGCGGAAACCGGTCCGGGCGTGACCTCAGTGAAAGAAGGCGACCACGTCGTGCTATCGTTCTCGCCGGTGTGTGGGTTCTGCTATTTCTGCACGCAAGGCAAGCCACAACTGTGCGAGACCCGGCCGAAGGCCGCTGGCACGTTACTGGACGGGACCACGCGCTTACAGAAAAATGGGCAGGACATCTTCCACTTTGCCTTTACTGCCTCTTTCGCCGAAGAGACGGTCGTACCAGAGAGTTGTGCCATCAAGATCCGCGAGGATATTCCGTTGGATCGTGCTTGCTTCGTGGGCTGTGGCACCATGACTGGCATGGGCGCTGCCATTAACACCGCTCAGGTGCAACCTGGCAGTTCGGTCGCCGTCATCGGCTGTGGCGGCGTAGGACTCAATGTGATTCAAGGGGCGGCGCTGGCGGGCGCACGGAAAATCATTGCCATCGATCTCCTGCAAAATAAACTGGACTTTGCCAAGACCTTTGGCGCGACCCATTTCCTCAACCCAGCGCAAGACGACCCGTTTAAGGCCGTTTTGGATTTAACTAATGGACGCGGAGTCGATTATGCCTTTGAAGTCATTAGCACGGCGAAAACCATCGAACTCGCGTTTAAGATGACCGCCCGCGGTGGGGTTTGCACCATCGTCGGCGTTTCGCCGGAAACCGCTCGCATCTCGCTTAATCCCAATGTGTTCACGCTGATGGAAAAGAAGCTACAAGGCTCTTATTACGGCTCCACTCGCCCGCGGATCGATATGCCGCGGCTGCTCGATATGTACATGGACGGCAAGGTCAAGATCGACGAGTTAGTGTCGCGTACCTTCCCGCTGGAAGGCGTGAATGAGGCGTACGATCTGCTGAAGCAAGGCGGCGTAGCGCGCAGTGTCATCAAATTCTTCTAAACCAGAATGCACGACATTAGGACACTGTTCGTAGCTGCGTGGGGAGGGGCGAAGCATTTGCCTCGGATAGACCAACGCCGTGGGGAGCCTGACACGCAAATGCTTCGCCCCTACGGTGGACAAGCGCTAGTGTCGTGTGTACCAACCTCTTGCCTCCTGGTTTAGATGTAAGCGGCGATTTGACGGCGCTCTTTCCTTCAGTTGAGAGAAGAGAGACGGCTACCTTCTCGGCGCCACATATACCCTCCCAGAATGAGCATCCACACCAGCAAGAGAGAACTCGCCGGCATATTGATCGCCATCGCCAGCCCAGAAAACCCTGTATAGGCCATCACAACCCCTGCGACCATGGTGGGCACGCCCCCCACAATGGCAAGTCCACCTACCCATTGCGGATACGTGTGGTCAACCAGCAGCGCTACCCCGTACACGGTTACCGTGAGGCCCATTAAGAGGCTCAGCATGCTGGCTAAGCCAATCTCGACTTGACGGACGGCGAAAGCGGCGTAAAAAACCCCCTCTTTTTGCGCTGCCGGCGCAGCAGTCCAGGCATCCACCATGTGCTTCAAGGCGACTCCGTCTACTGCCTGGAGCGCGGTGGCCACGGCTAGACTGGCGATCGCTCCGCCTGCGGCGATCCGGGCCCACCCTGTGCCGCTCTCCTCCTCTAATTGTTGAGCCAGGAACAAAAGCGCCGCTACCATCAGCGTGATTCCCGCTAGCTGCGTCAGGTGACTGGCGACCCACAGATGATCTGCGGCGTATTCGGTGAAGGCCGCAACGGCCTCATTCGGATCGGCTGAGAGCGGGTGCAAATAAGTCCCGACGAAAAGCAGTAGACTCCCAGCGATTGCACATGTCGCTGCCATTCTGCTTGCGCTGCGGTACGCCATCCTCAACATCCCTCACTCCCCCATAGCGGGACGAAGGCAACGGTGCGAGAGTGGAGGACATCTCTCCAACCATGTCCCCTCCCGCTCCAGAAGGGTTATTTCACACACTCGATGAAAACAACGGGCGGGTGTTCGAGAAAATCAGACCAGTAATGACGTTCGGTGTCATCCACGATGTCAGCTGAAAGTTCCGGTTTGTGCCAGGTAATATGCTGAAACCCAGCGGCTTTAAAGGCCGACTCATGGGTTTCGACGCTCAAGTGATAATTGGTAATCTCCAAGGACTCGTCACCCAGAAAGAAAATGTAATCAACTGGTGTGCCATCGATCAACGGTCCATGCGCCCGCTTGATGAAACCGTATTTGCGCGTAGACGGGAAGTAATCCACGCTATGCTGTGGATTGTTGTTCACCGTCACAAACCGGCAACCTGGCTTGAGATGGCGGGTGATTGCCGAACACATTTCCAGCAACTGGTCAGAGGTCTGAGCATAGTTGAGCAGATACGCTGCGACAACAACGTCAAAGGTCTCGTCTATCTTCAGTTGTTTGACATCTTGCACCAGATAGTCAATTCCTAGACTGTTGCTCTCTTCCTCACGACGAGCCAGATTAATCATCCCTTGCGAGATATCAACCCCGACTACGCGAGCGGCCCCGCGCCGTTTGATGAACCGCGTGTAGAAGCCTTCGCCGCAAGCCAGATCGATGACGGACTTTCCCTGCAAATCGCCCAGCAATTTGAAAAGCGTGAAATGCTCGAGGTGCAGGCGCCAGGGCTGTTGCTTGGCGCGTTTGTATTCTGCGGCAATCTCGTCGAAGTTCGTCGTCATTACCGGCTCCCCGCTTGAGGTAACAAAACATCGGAAGTGGCAGGAGGAATGAGAATTCCACCTGCTCTATTACTGGCACCACACTCACCTTTGGTGATACAGCGGATGTCCACGAAACGACGTGTGCACGCGGCAGAAGTGATCGCCTTGCAGGTTCGCGATGAATAAATCTTGCAGACCAGGACCGCCAAAGGCACAGTTGGTAGGAAACACCAGCTTCGCCCCCTCGCGGTCATCAATCAGCAGTGACCAGTTGCCATTGGTATCGACCTTGATGACCTGGTTTGCGGCAGTAATATTCCCTCCCGTTACCACCGCCGGCAGCGTGATATAGAGATTACGGTCCACATCGAAGGCCATGCCATCCGGTAGCGCAGGAAAATCTTTACTATAGATTTCCGGTTTGCCGAAGGTGCCGTCTTTCTTGATCTGAATTCGCAGGCAATCGTTGCGCGCGCTTTCCAGGACATAGACCGCATCTTCCTTGGGATCGATCGCCGTGCCGTTGGCAAAGTAGATGCCTTCGGCAACGATCTCTCCACGGCCATCCGGTCGGATACATACCAGCGCGCCGTTGGGGGCAGGTTTGTCTAATTCCGCCAGGACTTGGTTGATGTCTTGGGTGCTGGAGTTAGAAACGTACAGATTTCCTTCGGCATCGTAGCTACAGAAATTCGGCAGCGACAGCGCTAATGAGCCTACCCGATCAGCGATCATCGACACCTTGCCGTCCGGGGATAGACGCATCATGGCCTTTTTGCCTAAATCGCAGAAAATCAGATTCCCTTGCCGGTCCAGAGTTATGCCATTGGGAACAGAGCCTTCGCTGCGTGCGACCTCGCTTACGGTCCCATCAGGGCTGACGCGACGGAGGACGCCGTCACGTCCACCGCCATAAACGTTATTCTCTTTGTCGATGACTACCCCCTCAGCCTGGCTGAGGCCGGAACCGAACTTTTCGACCATATCGAGTGGAAACAACGCCATCTCCGTGTTCCTCCTTTGCCGGGACCATAGCAAAGAAGTTCTTCTTCTTCCAACCTCTCCATTCCGTATTCATCATT
>JACQEL010000877.1 GCA_016200595.1 Deltaproteobacteria bacterium | reverse complement strand
CCAACAACGCCGCGACGTGTTGGACTACTTGACGGCGGCTTGCACAGCGGCGATCCGCAAAGACCCAGCGCCTTCCCTCTTGCCGCTGACCTCCCCCCCTCTCTCTGCTCGGTAGAGTGCTCCCCCAGGTGTGCGGTTACCAGCGATCAGCTATCAGCGGTCAGCCGAGAGCTGTACAATGCCATCCTATACGGGAGATTTGGCAATGACCTGTAAAGGAGTTGTGAAAAACAATGTCGTTATTTTGGAAGAAGGGGTACATCTCCCCGATGGGGTTACCGTCGTGGTCACTATGGAACAGATCACACAGGAAGGAAAAGTAACCCCTGAAGAGATCGCCGAGCGTCAGGCGCTGGTTACACAGATAAGAGCATTTAGTCAGAAACTGGCGGGGAGGAACGTAAATCTCGGGGATTTGATTCTCGAAGGAAGAGAAGAGCTAGAGAACCGTGCCTAAACTGGTAGTCGATGCCAGCGTCGTGATCAAGTGGCTGAATCCCTCTCCCCTTGCAGGAGAGGGATTCTATATCTAACAGACGGTTACTTCTTAGCGTTCTTCTCCGCCATCGCCTTGCATAGCTTCGGCGGCGACATGGGCAGTTCGGTCATGCGCACGCCTACAGCGCGATAGATCGCGTTGGCGATCGCGGCAGGCGGCGGGACAATGGGTACCTCGCCGACGCCACGAATACCGAGCGGATGTCCAGGATTTGGCACCTCAACCAGAATCGTCTCGATCATCGGCAGATCCAAACAGGTTGGCATGCGGTAATCGAGGAAGCCCGAGTTCCGCATCGTGCCGCTCTCGTCGTAGTAGTATTCTTCGTTAAGCGCCCAGCCAATGCCTTGTGCCGTGCCACCCTGGATCTGACCTTCGACGTAACTCGGATGCACAGCCTTGCCGACATCCTGAACCGCCGTGTAACGCAGGATCTCGACCTTGCCAGTCTCCGGATCGACCTCCACATCCACAATGTGAGTGGCAAAGCAGGGACCAACGCCGCGCGGGTTCACCGAGGCCTGTCCACTAACCGGACCACCGGCGTGCACCAACTTCGACGCTAGTTGTTTAAGCGTCATCGGCTCTTGTCCATTGTTGACACAAGACACAACTCCGTCCTGATACGCGACGTCTTCTTCCTTGACCTTCCACAGGGTAGCCGCCCGTTGCTTGAGCTTGCGCACAGCCTCCTGCGCGGCCTCGTACACCGCATAGCCAGTGGCAAAGGTCACCCGGCTACCACCGGTTACATCGGTATGGCCAATCGACTCGGTATCGGCGACCACCGGATGGACTTCCTCCGCCGTGAGCCCCAGCACTTCAGCCGCAATCATGGCGCACGAAGCGCGGCTCCCGCCGATATCCGGCGAGCCGGTGACCACGTTGGCCGTTCCATCGCTGTTAATGCTGACCGCCGCGGAAGACTGGAGTCCGGCATTAAACCAGAAGCCCGAGGCCACACCTCGCCCCACCGGCTTACCGTCTGGCTTCGGCAGAGGCGACTTATAGTGCGCGCTACTCTTTGCTGCCTCAAGCGTCTCTAGGCAACCGATGCGCAGGAACTTCGGTCCAGCCGGCTGCGCCGTCCCTTCTTGGGACCCGTTGATCCGGCGGATCTCTAACGGATCAATGCCAAGCTTTTCCGCTAGCTCGTCGATCACCGTCTCGACCCCCAGTGCGGCGTTGGTCGCACCCGGCGCACGATACGCGCAGGTCTTCGGTTTGTTGAGGACAACATCAAAACCGTCAATCTGCAAGTTATCCACGACATACGGTCCCAGAGCGGTCATGCAGCCCGCGCCCACCGGCGAGCCGGGGAAGGCGCCAGCCTCGTACGCCATCCAAATCTCGGCGGCGGTGATCGTACCGTCCTTGGTTGCCCCCAGCTTGCAGCGAATATAGGAGCCCGAAGTGGGACCAGTCGCACGCAGTACCTCGCTCCGACTCATCACCAGTTTGACCGGTTTGCCTGTCTTCTTGGACAGTAACAAAGCGAGGGGCTCAAGGTACACAGTCGTCTTGCCGCCGAACCCGCCACCGATCTCGTCTGGTACGACCTTGATGTTGCTGGAGGGCATCTTCAGGATTTGCGCGCACAACTCGCGTACGGAAAACTGGCCCTGGGTGCTGACCCAAACGGTGCTGTGCCCGTCTTCGTTGTACTGCGCTACGGCATTGTGCGGCTCAATGTACCCCTGGTGGACCATCGAGGTGTTGAACTCGCGCTCGACCACGACATCGGCAGCCTTGAACCCGGCTGCAAGATCACCGCGGGCAAAGCGTAACTGACTAGCGACGTTGGTTGGCTTATCGCTCTTCTCCAGCGTCCCGCTGGTACGAAGATCCGGCAACAGAATCGGCGCCTCATCCGCCATGGCCTTACGGACATCAAGCACATGCGGCAGCACCTCATACTCAACCTTGATGAGGGCCAGCGCGTCCTCGGCGACGTGCGGGCTCGTCGCCGCCACCGCCGCCACCGCATGCCCGTTGTAGAGAACCTTATCCCTGGCCATAATGTTCCTGGATAAGTACTGCGGATTGATGGGGATCTCGCCCATCTGGTAGATGCCAGGAGCAAGCTCGGGCAGCTCCTGCCCGGTGATCACCGCCTTCACCCCTGGCAAGGCGAGTGCTGCAGAGACGTCAATGGATTTGATGCGCGCATGGGCATGGGGGCTACGTAGCACTTTACCATGCAGCATGCCCGGCAAGCTAATATCAGCGCCATATTTGGCGCGACCGGTGACTTTGTCTACTCCATCATGCCGGATTGGACGGGTGCCAATCACTTTGAATTTGTATTCTTGTTGCGATTCCATAACGCACCTCCCTAAAGATTATGAAGCCCGAAGGAAAATAAGGGGGGATGTCTGCTGAGGGAGACTTTGGCCCCTTTCAGGATTCCTAGCTTCTACCCTCTCTTTTCCGTAATCGCCTTACACACCTTCGGTGGTGACATCGGCAGTTCGGTCATGCGCACGCCGACAGCACGGTAGAGCGCGTTGGCGATCGCCGCAGGCGGCGGTACGATCGGCACTTCCCCCACGCCCCGAATACCAATCGGATGTCCGGGATTCGGCACCTCCACCAGAATCGTTTCGATCATCGGCAGATCGAGACACGTCGGCATGCGGTAGTCGAGAAATCCAGTATTCCGCAGGATGCCATTCTCGTCGTAGTAGTATTCTTCATTGAGTGCCCAACCGACCCCTTGCGCGACACCGCCTTGGATTTGACCTTCGACGTAGCCGGGATGTACCGCTTTCCCAACATCTTGTGCCGCGGTATAGCGCAAGATCTCGACCTTGCCAGTTTCAGCATCAACCTCAACGTCAACGACATGCGTCGTAAAGGCAGGACCAACACCACGGGGTTGCACTGAAGCCCGTCCGGTTACTGGACCGCCGGCACGCGGCAAGCGGCCAGCCAATTGGATTAAGGTCAGGGACTCGTTGCCATTGGTCGTACATGACACCGCCCCATCTTGGTACACGACCTCTTCAGGTTTCACCTTCCACAAGGTTGCGGCGCGTTCCTTCAATTGGCGTACCGCGTCCTGGGCGGCCTCGTACACCGCGTAGCCAGTAGCGAAGGTCACCCGGCTGCCACCGGTTGTATCGGTATGACCAATCGACTCGGTATCGGCGACGACCGGATGCACGTCTTCGGCTTTGAGGCCCAGCACCTCAGCCGCGATCATCGCGCACGAGGTCCGGGTGCCCCCGATATCAGGCGAGCCGGTGACGACGTTCGCCGTTCCATCG
Source organism: Deltaproteobacteria bacterium (assembly GCA_016200595.1). Lineage (GTDB taxonomy): Bacteria > Desulfobacterota > Binatia > Bin18 > Bin18 > JACQEL01. Next base: position 6,423 of record JACQEL010000877.1, on the reverse strand, counting down.
GTGTTAATACTGACTGTCGCGGTGGACTGGAAACCGGCGTTAATCCAAAATCCCGACGCCACTCCACGGCCCCGCAGCTTCCCATTCTCTGACTTTGGCAGTGGGGACTGATAGTGGGGACTGTTCTTGATGGCGGCGATGGTTTCCAGAAAGCCGATGCGTCTGAACTGCGGGCCGGCCGGTTGGGCAGTCCCTTCTTGAGCCCCATTCAGGCGGCGGAATTCGAGCGGATCAACGCCCAGCTTTTCTGCCAGCTCGTCAACTACCGTCTCGACACCCAGCGCCGCGTTGGTTGTCCCCGGCGCACGATAGGCAGCGGTCTTGGGTTTGTTCAGGACGACATCAAAGCCATCGATTTGCAGGTGCTCTAGATCGTACGGAGCCAGCACGGTCATACAGGCGACCCCGATGGGCGAGCCAGGGAAGGCTCCAGCTTCGTACGCCATCCACACCTGCGCCGCCGTAATTTTCCCCTCTTTATTCGCTCCGATCTTGACGCGAATATGCGACCCTGAGGTAGGGCCTGTCGCGCGCAGGACCTCATTGCGGGTCATGACCATCTTGACGGGCCTGCCGGTCTTCTTGGATAAGAGGAGGGCAAGCGGCTCCAAGTAGACCGTGGTTTTGCCGCCAAATCCACCGCCGATTTCAGCTGGGATGACCTTAATATCACCGCGATTCATCTGCAGGATATGTCCAGTCAACTCCCGGACTGCGAAGGGGCCTTGAGTGCTCACCCAAATCGTCCCGTGCCCGTCTTGGTTGTACTGTGCTACGGCATTGAGCGGCTCGATATACCCTTGGTGGACCATGGTGGTATCGAACTCACGCTCGACAATGACGGCGGCCGCGGCAAAACCCGCCGCCAGATCGCCTCGCGCAAAGCGCACCTGATTCGCAACGTTTGTCTGTTTATCGCTCTTCTCCGGCGTCCCGCCCGTGCGGAGAGCTGGATGCAAAATTGGTGCGTCATCTTTCATCGCTGTAAGGACATTCTGTACGTGCGGCAACGGTTCATACTCGACCTTGATGAGCTTTGTTGCTTCCTCGGCGATGTGTGGACTCGTCGCCACTACGGCTGCCACTGCGTGCCCATCATACAGTACCTTGCCCCGTGCCATGATGTTCTGAGACAAGTGACGGGCGTTCACAAAATTCTCACCCACCTGAACGAGGTTGTCTCCGATGTCCGGGAAATCGGCACCCGTAATAACGGCTTTCACTCCTGGCAACGCCAACGCTGCCGACACGTCGATTGACTTGATACGCGCATGAGCATGCGGACTGCGCAACACTTTGCCATGCAGCATGCCGGGTAGACTGATGTCTGCTCCGTACTTGGCGCGGCCAGTCACTTTGTCTACTCCGTCATGGCGGATCGGACGGGTGCCGATGACTTTGAATTTATGCTCTTGTTGTGATTCCATGCGCACCTCCTTACGTAACAGTCACGAGGACCAAATGACGCAGACGGCGTAGAAAGATGCAAAAAAATGGGGAAGAGCATATTGATATTACGCCTTCCCCATAGACTCAGTAAACCCGTAGCGATCATCCCCCTCCAATAGCAGGAACAAAATGGATTTCGCTATCAGCCGGGACTGACTCCGACAAGCCACCGGTAATGACTTCACCGTCGATCGCCACTGCTATGGACCCTGCCAAATCACCGTTCTCAACCACACGTTCGCGGAAGCCGGGGAATTGGCGCTCAAGATCATTGATAATGTCCTTCAGCGTCGCTCCAGTTGCCGAGGTGCGATCTTTGCCTCCGGTCAGCTTGCGAAGCAGGGCAGGTATGACGACGGTTGCCATAGTCGTATAAGAAGACAGAGCTTTCAGACAGAGAGTTGAGACAGAGACAGAGAGAGGTGGGGTCGGCTCTCTGTCTCCCTTCTCTGTCTCTATCTTCTATCTCTGTCTTTCTTCCTACTTCTTCGCGCTCTTCTCCGCAATCGCCTTACAGAGTCTTGGCGGCGACATGGGCAGTTCAGTCATGCGCACGCCGACAGCGCGGTAAATCGCGTTGGCGATCGCCGCGGGCGGCGGGATGATCGGCACCTCGCCCACGCCACGAACCCCGATCGGATGACCGGGATTCGGAACCTCGACCAGGATCGTCTCGATCATGGGGAGGTCGAGGCAGGTTGGCATACGATAGTCGAGAAAGCCGGCATTCCGTAGCGTCCCCTTTTCATCGTAGAAGTACTCTTCATTGAGCGCCCAGCCGACACCTTGGGCGACCGCTCCCTGCATCTGCCCTTCGACATAGCTGGGATGCACAGCTTTACCAACATCCTGTGTCGCGGTGTAGCGCAAGATCTCGACCTTGCCAGTCTCGGGATCGACCTCAACATCAACGACATGCGTCGCGAAGGCCGGCCCGACGCCGCGCGGGTTCACTGAGGCACGTCCCGCCACCGGACCGCCCGCACGGGGGAGCTTGCCGGCTAACTCCTTTAGGGTCATCGACTCATTCCCGTTCGTGGTGCGCGATACGGCACCGTCCTGGTACACAACCTCTTCAGGTTTGGCTTTCCACAAGGTGGCCGCGCGTTGCTTGAGCTGATTCACTGCATCCTGGGCAGCCTCATAGACCGCATAGCCAGTAGCAAAAGTCACCCGGCTGCCACCGGTCATATCCGTGTGGCCAATCGACTCCGTATCGGCGACGACAGGGTGCACTTCTTCGGCTTTGAGGCCGAGGACTTCGGCAGCGATCATCGCGCACGACGCCCGAGTGCCGCCAATATCGGTTGAGCCAGTGACGACGCTCGCCGTTCCATCAGTGTTGATATTGACGGTGGCGCTCGATTGAAAACCGGCGTTGAACCAGAATCCCGAAGCCACTCCGCGGCCTTTGAGCTTCCCCTTCCCTGACTTGGGCTGTGGGGATTGATAGTGAGGACTGTTCTTAATGGCTTCGACCGTTTCCAGAAAGCCGATGCGCGGGAATTTCGGGCCAGCGGGCTGCGCCGTGCCTTCCTTCGCGCCGTTGATCCGGCGGAATTCTAACGGATCGATGCCCAGCTTTTCCGCCAGTTCGTCGACTACCGTTTCGGTTCCCATCGCGGCATTGGTCGAGCCCGGCGCCCGATAGGCGGCAGTCTTAGGTTTATTGACTAGCACATCAAAACCATCGATCTGCAGGTTTTCTAAATCGTACGGGGCCAGAGCCGTCATACAACCGGCGCCAACTGGCGACCCGGGAAAAGCGCCGGCCTCATATGCCATCCAGACCTGCGCTGCGGTAATCTTCCCGGCTTTGTTGGCCCCCATCTTGACGCGAATGTGTGAGCCCGACGTCGGTCCGGTGGCACGCAGCACGTCGGCCCGGCTCATTATCAGTTTGACCGGCTTGCCGGTCTTCTTCGACAGGAGAAGGGCCAGGGGTTCAAGGTAGATGCCGATTTTTCCACCAAAGCCGCCACCGATTTCCGCCGGTACAACCTTGATTGAGCTGGCTGGGATGTCCAGGGCCAGGGCGCACTGATCGCGTGCGGTAAAGGCACCTTGGGTACTCGTCCAAATTGTGGTTTGGCCATCAGTATTGTACTGCGCCACGGCGTTGTGCGGCTCGATATATCCTTGGTGGACCATGGCGGTATCAAACTCGTGCTCGACAACGACAGCGGCGGCTTTGAAACCTGCTTCGAGATCGCCGCGGGCAAAACGGAGCTGACTGGCGATGTTCGTTTCCTTATCACTCTTCTCTGGCGTTCCACTCGTGCGCAACTCTGGCAGGAGAATAGGGGCATTGTCCTTCATGGCGTCAAGAACATTCTGCACATGGGGGAGCAGTTCGTACTCGACCTTGATGAGCTTTACTGCTTCCTCAGCAATGTGCGAACTGGTCGCTGCCACCGCTGCTACCGCATGCCCATCGTAGAGCACTTTGTCCTGCGCCATGAGGTTCATAGACAAGTAGCGGGGATTCATGGGAAGCTCGCCCATGGCCACAACACCAGCCGCAAGCTTCGGGAAATCCTCGCTCGTGAGGACGGCTTTTACTCCCGGCAAGGCCAGCGCCGCCGAGGTGTCAATCGATTTGATCCGCGCATGTGCATGGGGACTGCGTAAGACTCTCCCATGAAGCATGCCGGGCAGGCTAATGTCGGCCCCGTACTTGGCACGACCGGTGACTTTGTCTACCCCATCATGCCGAATCGGACGAGTACCAATGACCTTAAATTTATGTTCTTGCACTTCCATATTTACCTCCCTTGCATGACAGCGGCAGCATCCAGCACCGCACGCACGATCTTATCATATCCAGTGCACCGGCAGAGGTTGCCGGCTAACCCATAGCGCACCTCGTGTTCGGTAGGGTTAGGATTACGGTCGAGAAGTGCCTTGGCGGCGACCAGGAAACCCGGGGTGCAAATACCACACTGGAGCGCCGCGTGTTCGAGAAATTTTTGCTGGAGCGGATGGAGCTTGTCTGCCTGCGCCAGCCCTTCGACCGTCTGAATGTTTTTGCCCTGTGCCTCGACCCCAAGGACGAGACACGAACAGGAAATCCGTCCATCGAGGATTACGCTGCAGGCGCCGCAGTCACCGGTGAGGCAGCCTTCCTTGGTGCCGGTGAACCCAAGGACGTCACGCAGCACTTCGAGTAAACTCTGGCGTGGCTCGCACAGAAACTCGACGGCTTCTCCGTTGAGTGTCGTTTCGACGTGTACTTTATTGGCCATGCTGTTCCCTTCCTATGTAAAGTCCTGAGTCCTGAGTTCCGAGTGCTGAGTGAAGAACCTGAACCTTTCCTAGCTCAGGACTCAGCACTCATTGCTCAGCACTTATTTTGCCCTTGCTCGTTCCGCCGCAGTGGTCAGCACGCGACGGGTGAGGACACCGACCATGTGCTTGCGATATTCCGCGGTCCCGCGCATATCGGTGATCGGCACGGCAATCTGCTGGGCCAAGGCGGCTGCGGCAGCGATCGTGCTTTCATTCAGCGGCTTTCCTACCAGTGACGCACCCGCCTCTTTAGCAAAGAGCGGCGTCGGCGCCACCGCACCGAGACTAATACGTGCGGCCGTGCAAGTATCACCGTTCAACGTTACCGCCGCTCCTACCCCAACCACTGCAATATCCATTTCATTGCGGGGAATGAAGCGCTGATAACAGTCGGCGGAATGGGGTTTCGGCGCTGGAATGCGAAACTCAACCAGCAGTTCGTCAGCCTGGAGCACGGTACGACCCGGCGAGACTACGAAATCTTCAACCGCCACCGTGCGTGTTCCTTTCGAACTGGCAACGTGACAGACCGCACCCAGCGCGATCAGGGCCGGAGTGGTATCTGCCGCTGGCGAACCGTTGCAGAGGTTTCCACCCAGGGAACAGCGGCTTTGAATTTGTACCGAACCAATCAGGCCCGCAGCTTCCACGAGACCTGGATAGTGCTGTCGCACGGCAGGGTCTTCGATAAGTCGGCAACACGGCACGGCCGCGCCGACCCGGAGCCCGTCTTGCGAGTTGAACGAAAGGACCTGCAACTCAGGGATGCTCTTAGCGTCGATGAGTTGCTCCGGCTTGCGAACGCCGGCACGCATCTGAATAAGCAGGTCCGTACCTCCGGCCAGAAGCCGTCCCTTCTCGCCTGTGGCGGAGAGCAAGCTCAGGGCCTGAGCGAGCGATTTAGGAGATTCATAAGTAATTGCGTGCAAAGTTCCCTCCTCCTGATGAGCCCGCGCTCACGCCGGGCAATTTCCTGAACTACAATAGTTTTCGCGCCAAAAAGCAAGGCCATAGGTGAGGATGGAGGTGGCCTTCTGGCTACATCGTCACAGCGGGTCAGTTTATACCATCCCAAGCGCGCTGACGCAACCAAAATAGGTGTGAGGTGCTAGGTGCTGGGTGCTAGGTAATGAAGAATTCGTACCTTCCCCTCGCTTTTCTCTCTTTAGCTTTCCTATATCCAACCCCTAACACCCAGCACCCAACACCCCTCCTCACGCCCCAATTGTGTCCTCGTCCATCAAGGAGATACCAAAGGCACTCTTGCCCAGGAACTCAAGGGTCTCGTCACTATCGAAAGGATGGAAAAGCCCAGCTCGTACATCACGATAGTATCGTTCTAAGGGCAACCGCTTAAAATACGACGAGCCGCCTACCGCGCGCAGTGCGAGGTCTACCACGCGCGCCGAATTTTCTATTGCCACCATGCGCGCAGCTACACTTTTGCGTGCCCAAGTCCGAGGTTTCTCTTGGTCAACCTCGGCTGCGGCCTTCCACATCACCGCACGGGCGCTTTCGATCAGCAGGTCCATCTCGCCGACTTTATTATAAACGCTGGGCAGGTGGCTCATGGGCTTTTTGAGCGGGAAGCGTGGGCGTTCGCGCATGAAGTCCACCACAAAGTTGCGTGCGGCGACGGCAATACCGATGTAGGGTGCACCAATAGTAAACGGCGCGCGTAAGAAT
>JACQEL010000876.1 GCA_016200595.1 Deltaproteobacteria bacterium | reverse complement strand
TCTATATGTAGATGTTCCTATCTACAGCTATATGGGACTCACTTTATCTACAGGTAGATGGACGCTCTCTGCTAGGCCCATCTATCTGTAGATGGGCTCCTGCCTCTCGTCCCTCCGCCTTGGTGACGATCCGGTCCGTTAACCCCAGGGCGACCACTTGCCCATAGGGTAGCTCCCAGACCACACTCCTGGGGTTCCACTTGCCGCCTGCCGCCTTCACTTGCTGCCTCACCCCTCGCTCCTGCGCCGCGACCTGAATGGCCACAAGGGTGTCTTCTTGCCGCCTCGGCGGTTCCCAGTCGCTCTCTTCGACAATGAGTTCCACGGTCTTCCAGCGCCGTCTCTTCGTCTCGTCGTACCGATAGCGGACACACACGAGCCGTTCCCTATACTGCTCACGCAGGTGCTTAGCACCATCTTGATCGGGACGCGATGTTAACCGGGTCCGCATAGTCCCCTCCCTATAGCACTTGTCGCTTGGATGAGTAGAATCGTCATCGTTCCTTTTCCCCTCACCCTGTCCCTCCCTCACAACGCGAGAGGGGACCTATCAATGACTTCTTCAGGTAAAGGCAAACGGCCGTAAAAGGCGTACTGACTCACAGCCGATCCGAGGGGCTGGTCACGCCTTTCCCGCCCCGGTTCAGCACATGAGTGTAGATCATCGTCGTGCTCACATCCTGGTGGCCCAGCAACTCCTGAATAGTCCGGATGTCGTAGCCGTCTTCCAGCAGATGAGTCGCAAACGAATGGCGCAGCGTGTGTGGACCCACGGGCTTGAACAATGCGACCTTCCTGGCTGCGGCTTTAACGGCTTTTTGGAGTGCGGAGGCGTGCTCATGGTGTCGTCTCCGTTCACCAGAACGGGGGTCGATGCTGATCTGTGAGGCGGGAAACACCCATTGCCACCCCCATTCCTTCGGGATGTTGGGATATTTCCGGTGCAAGGCGTCCGGTAAATACACGCTGCCGAAACCTTGAGCGAGGTCGCGCTGATGCAGTTCCCGTACTCGCGCGAGATGGGCAACCAACGGTGCTTTCACGGAGACCGGCAGCATCGTAATGCGGTCTTTGTTGCCTTTGCCCTCGCGCACAACGATGGAGTTGGCGCTGAAATCAATATCCTTGACCCGCAGCCGTAGACATTCCATCAGCCGCAGACCGGCCCCGTACAGAAGGTGGCCCATGATCCAGTGAACCCCCTCTAGTGCGTCCAGTAACGCTTTCACCTCGTGCTGCCGCAACATGACCGGGAGACGTTGTGGTCGTTTGGCCCGTACGATGTTCTCGAGCTGGCCGACATCCAACTGCAGCACGTGACGATAGAGGAACACGAGCGCATTGAGAGCCTGGTTCTGCGTCGAGGCGCTGACGTGTCCGTCAACCGCGAGCATCGTTAAAAATTGCGCGATCTCTTGTTCCGCCATTTCACCTGGATGACGCTTGCCGTGAAAGAGAATAAAGCGTTTGATCCAGTGAACATACGTCTCCTCCGTCCGCAGGCTGTAATGCCGTAGGCGGATCGCTGCCCGGACTTGATCGAGTAACTTGGGCTGCTGTGCGCCAGGGAGAGAGATGGTTCTGACCCCCTTTGGGGGTGAATAGGGTGAAGGCGAGGCGTGCGTATTCCCCGTGCTTGATCGCAGAGGGACAACACGTGGCCGCAGGTGTTGCGCCTTGGGGGTGCTGGTCGAGAATGCTTCCGCCATAGCGATTCCTCCCTGATGAAAAGGCGAAAGTATAGCGAAAGTAGAACGCTGTCAAGATGTGCCCGCTCGGGAGTCAGAAAATCTAAGGTCAGGATGAAAGGTATGGGAGAGGCCAGCACGGCCCGCCGCCCCCTCACCCTGGCCCTCTCCCACAAGGGGAGAGGGGACTGAGAGCCCACGGCAACGAAAAAATGGCTTATAGCGAATTTCACTTGGATGAGACCTAAATCGAGGGTAGGGGCGGATCTTGTATTCGCCCTGCCCCGCGTCCCCACTGGGCGATCACCAGGATCGCCCCTACAGAGGAGGACGCATGCAACTGAAAACTACTATACGTTGGGATTGGTGGAACGAAGCGGGCGCCCGCTCCGCTGGCTCAGTTCGGTGGGGTGTCAGTATTCTCTTGAGTTCTAGCTTTCCGTATTTGCCTTGACGATAGCATACATAAAATTTGCACGTGTTGTGACCCATTAGGTTACGACCGGCAACTCTTCTCCCAGAGCCAGCCGTGTCAGAAATGCGCGCAGTTCGTTATCCGGCAAACCCGTGGTCCCAGGTGAAGAAAACAGCAGTGAGATTTGTTGATCCTCGGGCGAAAGCCCAGACATGCGGTCCTGTGCCCGAGCGCGCACCAATGGACCGATGAGTCGCGCCAGTTCGGACGCGAAGCGAGCGGCGAGCAGGAGCCCCTCGCCAGCGCTACGCACGCGAGACAATGCCTCCCGGTATGCGGCAACCATGCCGGCATGCAGCAGTAGTTCGTTGCCGGCTTCGGTCCACAGTTCTCCTGGAGTCTCACTCCATACCAGAGTCAATTCGTCCATTACCGGCCACAGCGCAGACCGTAAGAGTGGGGTGCTTTCCGTCGCGATCAGCCGAGCTAACACCGCTTTCCACTCGTCAGAGAATTGCATTGCTCCCCGGATGCCCCAGTGTTGTCTCAGCGCCGGCCGTTCCAGGATCTCTCCACTAGCATCAAGTACAAGATGATCTTCCAGGGCCTGACCCAGAATCACCAGGCTCGCGATGTAGCGAACTTGTCCGTC
>JACQEL010000875.1 GCA_016200595.1 Deltaproteobacteria bacterium | reverse complement strand
CGGGTACCGGATACTGGCTTACGGTGAGTCGCTCACCGAGGCGTTCGCGAAAAGCATTCTGCTGAGGGGTGGTACTAGTGAACGCCTTGAGGAGATGCACGAGGAGGACAAAGAACAGGTTGTGCAGGAACAGGTGGAGAAGGAACAGGTGGCTCAGGTCGCAGAGGAAAAAGCCAAGCAAGAGGCTGCTGCGACAGCGGCGAGGCCAGTGCGCAGGCCAGCAAGTAAACCGGCAAGGACTAGGAAAACCTGATGACGTCGTCAGGTCATGGCAGGAGGAGAAGCAAAAATGCTCGGGACTATAGTGATCATCTTGATTGTCCTGTGGCTCCTGGGTTTGGTCTCCTCGTATACAATGGGTGGGTGGACTCATTCACATTCTCTTGGTCATCGCAGTCGTGATGATACTGCTTCGCATTATTCAAGGGCGCCGTGCCTTCTAGCGAGCCTAACCTGCTTCTCTGCAGCCGAGCGCTGGGCGGGAAGCGATCTGGCTGCTGCGGTCCCGGGTGTGATCATGTCTCCCTGGCGTGCCGCCCGCGGCGTGGAGTCAGGGAGTTTTTCCCAGGAGGAGACGAGATGAGCGCAGTCAAGATGAAGAAAGAGTGGCGTAACGAGAAGACCCCTAACTGATGCATGCGAAAACCATGAGCAAACAAACCCGCGTCAGCCACCCGATCTACAACCTTCTACCCACGGAAATCGAGGGATTCGATTCCCTGGCGGAGCTGGCTCTGGATATGCGCTGGTCGTGGAATCACGCGACCGACCAAGTGTGGCGGCAGCTTGATCCCGAACTGTGGGAATTCACGCATAACCCCTGGGTGGTCCTGCAGACGGTCTCGCGCGACCAGATCGAGCGCGTGTTGGCCGATCCCGTTTTTCGCAACAACGTTGAAGGCCTGGTGCAGACTAGGCGGCAAGCGGTGGAGGCGCCCGCATGGTTTCAGCAGCATCATTCGCAGGGTTCCCTGACCTGCGCTGCTTATTTCAGCATGGAATTTATGTTGAGCGAAGCTTTGCCGATCTACTCAGGCGGGCTTGGCAATGTGGCCGGCGATCAGCTCAAAGCCACCAGCGATCTGGGCGTGCCAGTGGTCGGCGTGGGACTGCTGTACCAGCAAGGCTATTTTCGCCAAGTGATCGATAAGGACGGAGCGCAACAGGCCCTCTTCCCGTATAACGACCCCGGACAGTTGCCGATCATGCCGTTGCGCCAAGCCAACGGCGAGTGGTTGCGGTTGGAGATCGCCTTACCTGGTTACTCGGTCTGGCTGCGCGCCTGGCAGGTCCAGGTCGGCAGAGTGAAGCTGTACCTGCTGGACAGTAATGACGCGGCGAACTTCCCCGCTCATCGCGGGATTACCAGCGAGCTGTATGGCGGCGGGCCGGAGTTGCGCCTCAAGCAAGAACTGCTCCTCGGGATCGGCGGATGGCGACTGCTTGGGGCGCTTGGCATCCAGCCGGAAGTCTGTCATCTGAATGAAGGGCATGCGGCCTTTGCCGTATTGGAACGCGCCTGCAGTTTCATGCACGAGACCGCGCAGCCCTTCGCAGTCGCGTTGGCTGTCACGCGAGCGGGGAACCTTTTCACCACCCACACGGCAGTGGCCGCCGGCTTTGACCGTTTCGCGCCGGCCCTCATCGAACACTACCTCGGTGGGTATGCCGAGCAGAAGCTCGGCATACCCCTCCACGACTTGCTGGCCCTGGGCCGCCAGAACCCGAACGACTCGTCGGAAAGTTTCAACATGGCCTATCTGGCGGTCCGTGGCAGCGGGGCGGTCAATGGCGTGAGTCGCTTGCACGGAGAGGTGAGCCGGCACCTCTTTCTGCCGCTCTTTCCGCACTGGCCGCAGGACGAAATCCCGGTCGGACACGTAACGAACGGAGTCCACATGCCGACCTGGGACTCGGCCCCGGCCGATGATCTTTGGACGGAAGCCTGTGGAAAGGACCGCTGGCTGGGGACGACGAAAACCCTGGAGCAGGACATGCGCCGCGTCTCCGACGCCAAGCTCTGGCAATTTCGTACCGCCGCCAGCACGTCTCTTGTTGCATACACCCGCGAACGCTTGTCTCGACAACTGACCACCTCAGGCGCGTCGCCCGAGGCAGTTGACGAGGCGCAACATCTCTTTGATCCCCACGCCTTGACCCTGGGCTTTGCGCGCCGCTTCGCTACTTACAAGAGATCGAACCTACTGCTGCACAATCCGGCGCGTTTGCTGCGCCTTTTGACTAATCCTGCGCGCCCGGTGCAACTCATCATCGCCGGTAAGGCCCATCCGGAGGACCGGGCGGGGCAGGACTTGATCCACGAATGGATAAATTTCATCCGCCAGCCCGAGATCCGACCCCACATCGTCTTCCTGAGCGACTACGACATGCTGTTAACGGAGCACCTGGTGCAGGGGGTGGACGTCTGGATCAACACGCCACGGCGACCCTGGGAGGCGAGCGGCACGAGCGGCATGAAGGTGCTCGTCAATGGCGGCCTCAATCTCTCGGAATTGGACGGCTGGTGGGCAGAAGCATACACGCCTGAAGTGGGGTGGGCGTTGGGGGACGGCCGCGAGCATGGCGACGATCCCGCTTGGGACGCTCTCGAAGCCGACGCGCTCTACGACCTGCTCGAGCGGGAGGTGATCCCGGAGTTTTATGCCCGCGACGAGAGCGGCATTCCCAGCGCCTGGGTCAAGCGGATACGGGAAAGCATGGCGCGGTTGACCCCGCACTTCTCGGCTAACCGCACGGTGCGCGAATACACCGAGCAACACTACCTCCCGGCTGCTACTGCCTACCATTTGCGCCTTGCCAATACAGGCGCACTCGGCAGGCAAATAGTCGATTGGCAGCACAGTCTGGAACAGCACTGGGCCACGCTACACTTTGGCGAAGTGAAGGTTGAGACTCAGGGCGAGCAGCACGTATTTGCGGTTGAGGTTTGTCTCAATGACCTCGCCCCCAAGGCGGTGCGGGTAGAGCTTTACGCCGACGGCGTCATGGGCAGTGCTCCCGTGCGCCAGGAGATGAAGCGCGTTCGTCAACTGGCCGGCGCGGCGGGCGGCTACGTTTACAGCGCGGCAGTGTCTGCGGCTCGCCCACCAGCAGACTATACACCACGAGTGATACCGCACTGCGACGGCGTTGCGATCCCGCTGGAAGATGCACGAATCCTGTGGCGGCGATGATTTGACTTCGATAAGGTTGAAAGCGATGAAAACGAACGATCAACTCGAACCAAATATATTTGTCATCTTCGGCGGCGCAGGCGATCTGACCTGGCGGAAGTTGATGCCGGCCCTGTTTGACCTTTCCCAGAGCCATAGTATTCCGGTTCATTTTTCGATTATCGCGGTGGACCGCGTCGAACTCAGCGAGGTCGCCCTGCGTAAGCGTCTGCATGAGGGAGTCAAGAAGTTCGCCCGCAGCGGGAAAACCGCAGTCAAGGAGTGGAACGAATTCTCTCGGCATATCCGCTACTTGCAGGGCGATTTCAAGAGCAACGCGACCTATACGGAACTCAGCCACCAGTGCGCAAACCTAGAAAAGGAGTGGGGCGCCAAAGCCCAACGCATTTTCTACATGGCCACGCCGCCCTCCCTGTTTGGCGAAATTCCTTGCTTCCTCGAGCATGCCGGCCTGGCGGCCGACCGGGAACGGGCGCGAATCGTCATCGAGAAACCTATCGGGTATGACCTGGAGTCGGCACTGGCGCTGAACCGCACGCTCGCCAGCGGCTTTCACGAATCCCAAATCTTCCGCATCGACCATTACCTGGGCAAAGAGACGGTGCAGAACATCCTGGCGTTCCGTTTTGCCAATCCACTGTTCGAGCCGCTCTGGAACCGGCGTTATGTGGACTACGTGACCATCACGGTCGCCGAAGCGGTGGGCGTGGAACATCGCGGCGGCTATTATGACGGGGCCGGTGCCCTGCGCGACATGGTGCAGAATCACCTGTTGCAACTGCTCTGTCTGGTGGCTATGGAACCGATGGTCTCCTTCGAGGCCGACGAGATTCGCAACAAGAAAGTGGATGTGCTGCCCGCGGTTTGGCCCATTGCGCCTGACGCGGTGCATCACGCCACTGTTCGCGGGCAGTACGACAATGGTTGGAGCGGCGGCAAGAAAGTGCGCGCGTATCGCGAAGAAGACGGCGTACCGCCCGACTCACAGACGGAGACGTTTGCGGCGTTGCGGCTGTTCGTGGACAACTGGCGCTGGCAGGACGTGCCCTTCTATCTGCGCACCGGCAAACGCCTCCCCCGTCAGGTTTCAGAAGTCGCCATCCAGTTCCGCGCGGTTCCCCATCAGTCATTTCCAGCCGAGGCAACCCTCGACTGGCAACCGTCGCGCCTGGTCATGTCGATCCAGCCCGACGAAGGCATCGTGCTGCGCTTTCAGGCAAAACATCCTGGGCCGAAGCTGGTGTTACAGCCCGTGGACATGCGGTTTAACTATCGCGAAAGCTTCGCCACGCCATCGCCGGAGGCCTATGTGACGTTGCTCTGGGACGTGATCAACAACGATGCCACGCTGTTCATGCGCGCCGACCAGGTGGAGGCAGCCTGGCGGCTATTGATGCCGGTGCTCGAGACGTGGGAAGCCAGCCCTGCCAACGATTTTCCCAATTACGCCGGCGGCACTTGGGGGCCGGACGCCACGCAAGGTCTGCTGGTTCGACAGGGGCACAGTTGGCCGGCCCCCGTGGAACTAGCCGGACGCCGCACATGAGAAAACTCAGGACCCGCACAGGATTCCGTTAGACAGGATTCTGGGAATCCCAATTGGTTTGGCTCATTCCTCTGGAAATAAGACCCCTAGGCGAAGACGCGAGCAACCGACTCCTGCTTCGCCCTCAGACGCAGGGCCTCTATCATACCGCAAGTGATAAGAACGTGGTGGTGTGCTAAAGAATGACTGCTATGCCAAGTTCTTGATGATTAGCTGGGTTGCAAGCCTTTTCAGTTCG
>JACQEL010000006.1 GCA_016200595.1 Deltaproteobacteria bacterium | reverse complement strand
TACCAGCCACCGGGCAAACAACATCGTATCCAGCCGATAAGAACGACGGCATCAGTGGCCCCGTCGCTGTGCCGGACGATGGGGCGCTGCGGCGCGGCGCTCTGCCGCGTTACAAGCTCCTGAACGACGGGACGGTCAAGGATCTGAACACGGGGCTGATTTGGGAAGTGAAGTGCGTGGGCGCGGGCTGCCCGGTCCTGCATGATGTGGAGTACGGCGTCTGCTGGTCTGCCGATTTGGATGGCTCAGGAGGCACGATTTGGGAATGGTTGAACGACATCAATGCCGAAGGCGGGACCGGCTATGCCGGGCACCACGACTGGCGAATCCCCAACGTGCGGGAGTTACAAAGCATTGTGGATTACGAGACATCCGGGCCCGCGCTCAACCCGATTTTCGGCCCTATCAGTCCGTTCGCAACACCATACTGGACCTCTACTACCTACCTCCCCTCCCCGTCGGAGGCATGGGCCGTGGGGTTCTTCACCGGCAGCGTCTGGGATTACCCTAAGGGCAGCGTCGAGATAGTCCGTGCTGTGCGGGGCAGCCCTGCGTATCATTTTACTCTTCCATAAATTTGGTTATTTCTCACACCCAGGCAGAGCCTGGGTGTGCCGGGTGGTCGTGGCTCTGCCACATCTGGGACTGGCGTTCCCAGTTGCGTAGGGTGGGTCATGACCCACCCTCTTCACAACATGTTCACAACCAAAAGGAGAACGAAGCATGAACACCAAGAAACTAATGAAAGCCACGCTCGTCGCAGCCCAGTAGGGTGGGTCGTGACCCACCGTCTTCACAACATGTTCACAGTGAAAAGGAGAACGAATCATGAACGCCAAGAAACTGCTGAAAGCTACTCTCGTCGCACTGCTCGGCAGCGCCACCTTCGCCCTCATACACGGCACTGCCCTGGCGGCCAAAGCCAAGTGTCCCGCCGATAGTGTCCAGGTGGGGAATGTCTGCGTGGACAAATATGAAGCCAGCGTGTGGGAGATTCCGGCAAGCAACACGGCACTGATTAACAAGGTCAAGAAGGGCACGGTGACGCTGGCCGGCCTGACCGCGGCCGGTGCCACCCAGCGCGGAGTGGGCGCTACCGATGACTACCCTTGCGATGGCAATGGCAATGAGTGTGACGACATCTATGCGGTGAGCATCGCCGGGGTGAAACCCTCGGCCACCATCACCTGGTTTCAGGCGCAGCAGGCGTGTATGAACGCGGGCAAGCGGCTGTTGACCAATGCCGAGTGGCAGGGGGCCGCTGCGGGCACACCTGATCCGGGGACGGATAATGGCAGCACAGACTGCAACGTTAGCTTTAATGGTTTTCCTGCAAACGACCCGGTAAACACCGGCTTGCGCGCCAACTGTGTCTCGCGCTGGGGCGCCTTTGACATGGTGGGGAATGTGTGGGAATGGGTGGCGGATTGGGTGCCGCGGTCCACCACCTGCGGGGGGAGCTGGAGTTTCAGCAATGACCACCAGTGCTTTGTTGGTGCTGCCACGAGTGGTGAACCTGGCGCGCTGTTCCGCGGGGGCGCCTTCGGCAACGGCACGGACGCCGGAGTGTTTGCTGTGGATGGGTTCGATTCGCCATCGCACACCTCCAGCAGCCTCGGCTTTCGCTGCGGCCGCTAAAATTCTATAAAGCAGTGGATGCCGTAAACTCGTGCAATTCTCAACCAACGCGCAAGCGCCGAGCTCACGAACAAAGCCTGGGAAACCAGGTTCTCAGGAGGCCAAAGCCCCCTCTTTCTCATGCCCAGGCTCCGCCTGGGTGTGCCGGGTGGTCGTGGCTCTGCCACATCTGGGCCTGGCGTTCCCAGGCAGAGCCTGGGAACGAGGCGGCAACTTTAGTTGCGTAGAGTGGGTCACAACCCACTCTACATTTCTTTCCTTCCCTGGATCCCATTGCTGCCTTCTCTGCTATTTACTTGGCCTTTGTTCTGGATGATGCATCACCCCCACTGTGCCGGCATTTTACATAATGTCGGACCGACGTAAGAAAGTTGCCGGAGATGCCGACGGGTGACACAAGCCGAGACGCGCCACCTAGCGGTCAGCTGCTCTTGGGTGGTGGCTATCGGTTGCGCTTCTGGATACGCCCACACTTCTCATATTAGGCCAACTCTTGCAACAGCGCCTTGGCCTCCTGTAAGTCCGCTGTATCAAAGCCTTCCGTGAACCAGCCGTAAATATCTGCTAACAGGTTGTGTGCTTCTCTGATCTTGCCTTGTTGTCGCCAGAGCTGCGCCAGGCTCATCGCCGCTCGCAGCTCCAGGGACTTGGCGCTCTGTTGACGGGCCATATCAAGGGCTTGCAGGAAGTATGTTTCGGCACCTGCCTCCGCTGAGGCGCTAGAGGCGAGGGACCGAGGACTGCGGAGTTTTGCCTCGTGCCTTTTGCCTTGTGCCTTTTGCTTTGCCTGGGCGCTAGGCGCTAGACTCTGAACCTTAGACTGAACGAGGGTCAGCTCGCCTTTGAGCCGCACTACCTCGGCGGCGCAGTGGTATTCTCCACTGGTCTCGATATGCGCATCCGCCTCGGCGAGGACCGTGAACCCTTCCTTATACTGCCCCACCTTACGGTGAGCCTCGGCTAGTGCAGTGAGTATCTGGGAAAGTCCTAAGCGCGCCCCGGTTGCCTGATAGATTGCAACCCCCTGGCGCATCTGGGCAATGCCGTCTTCGTATTTTCCCTGCCCGGCCCGGGTCCATCCCAGCGCAAACGTCGCAAGCCCCAGCCAAAATGGTAACTCACGCTGGGTGGCGAAGCTCACTGTCTCTTGGGCTCGCAGGAGAGCGGAACTCCATTCCCCACGCCAGTTGTGGACGAAACTAGCGAAATAGAGAGCGTAAGCCAAACTCGGCGCATAGCCTATCTCCCGAGCCAAGGGCAGCGCCTCATTGCTCTTCTGCAGGGCCTGATCGGGGTATCCCAGCATCGACAGGGTCCACGCCATATAGCCCAGACACACGACGGCTGGGTCATGGCCGTACTGCAAAATATGGGCACGGTGCTGGTGCGGATCATAGAGGCGCACAGCCTGCTGCAAGTGGCGTAGGGTGGGTCATGACCCACCCTACTACTCTTTAGGCGTGAATAAGCTGAACGGTTCACTTTCTAACCTTGAAAGGAGGAAGACAATGACAACCAACCGACAGAGACTAGCACCCATCATTATGGCCACCGTCCTACTGGCCTTTGCCCTGCTTTCTACAGCACCCGCACGGGCCGGAAACTTATCAGCTACCGGGCAAACCACCTCCTACAAGGCGGCTATGGACTACGGCGTGAGCCCCGTCCCTGTGCCGGATGACGGCACCCAGCGGCGCGGCGCCCCCTTGCACTACAAGGTTCTGGGGGACGGAACGGTTGAGGATCTGAACACCGGGCTGATTTGGGAAGTGAAGTGCGCGGACTGTGGTGGATTGCATGACGTGGCCTATGTCTACCCCTGGTCTGGGGATGGCTCAACGGACACCATCTGGGACTGGTTGGACGACATCAACGCCGAAGGCGGGACCGGCTATGCCGGGCACCACGACTGGCGGATCCCGAACGTGCGGGAGTTACAGAGCATTGTGGATTTCGGGTTGTCCAATCCCGCGATCAGCCCGATCTTCGGCCCTACCCTCCCTGTCCAAATACTGGTCGTTTCCCCGCCCGAATACTGGTCGTCTACTAGTAACCACGGCGAAAGCGACCTCTTCCCGCCGGAGATATGGGCGAAGATCGTGGACTTCCGCGACGGCGCCATCTACCAGGACCGTAAGAGCACCCACCTCTTCGTCCGTGCGGTGCGAGGCGGCCCTAAGTATCATTTTACCCTTCCATGAATTTGGTTTGTGAGCACTAGCAAGGGATCAAACACATCTCACCTGTGTCCTGAAATGTGAGGAAGGTGAAATTTGCACGAGTGAGGAGGAAAAAGCGATGGTCACGCAAAACAACCAGAGGAGACTGTGTCTGAGTGCAGTCCTGGCAACAATTCACTGGTTAACCTTGAAAGAGAGGAAGGCGATGACAACCAACAGACAGCGATTGGCACCCATCATGATGGCCACCGTCCTACTGGCCTTTGCCCTGCTTCCCGTGACGCCCGCGCGGGCCGGGAACTTACCAGCCACCGGGCAAACAACATCGTGTCCTGCATGATGTGGAGATGGGCGTCTCCTGGTCTGCTGATATAGATGGCTCACCGTGGACGATTTGGGAATGGTTGGAGCAAATCAACGCCGAAGGCGGGACGGGCTATGCCGGGCATCACGACTGGCGGATCCCGAACGTACGGGAGTTACAGAGCATTGTGGATTACGAGTTGTCCAATCCCGCGATCAACCCGATTTTCGGCCCCACCAATTCGCTCACACCATACTGGACCTCTATTACCTACCTCCCCTCTCCGTCGGAGGCGTGGTTCGTGGGGTTCGGTCACGGCAGCGCCTGGGATAGCATTAAGGGCAGCAACATGACAGTCCGCGCCGTGCGGGGTGGCCCCAAGTATCATTTTACTCTTCCATAAATTTGGTTATTTCTCACACCCAGGCTCTGCCTGGAAACGAGGTGTACCGGGGTTGAATGTACATGACGAATCAACCCCGCGCCTTATCGACCGAGTTCGCAGCGGTTGGCCACTACCAGAGAGAGACGGTCATCGGCAGATTGGATGAAACTGACCAGCAAGGTTCACTTGCTACCCTTCACAGGGAGAAAGACGACAATAACAAACAGTTATGTAGGGTGGGTCATGACCCACCCTGCTACTAAGATCGAGCCCAGATCCTCTACATGAGCCGAGAGTTTTATAGATCTTCAGGGCGCAACTGGCTATCCGCGTTTTGCCAGGCTGCCGCCAAGGCTTTCTGCACCCATTCGGCGTCGGCCGTCTTCTTTTGCGCCTTCAGCGCTGCGAGCAAGCCAAATAGTGAACGCCCGTTACGCGGGGTGCGGTGCAGGTCGGCGCGGAAGACTTTCTCGGCTTCCTGATACTGACCATCCATTAATAGTGCACCGCCTAGCGATTCACGCACCGGGTAGTACCAAGCCGGTGGCTCATCGTAAGCGAGCGCATCCTGCGCCGCGACTGCTTTCCTCCAGTAGGCGATCGCCTGTTTTTTCTGCCCTTTGGCCATCGCGATTTTCGCATCCAGTACGGCCTCGGCGAGAGGTAAAACCGGACCAGCTTTATTCGTTGCGCTGAAGAGGGCATCTGCAGGAATGACTTTTTCGGCTGAGGAAAAGGCTTTCCACTCGCTTTCTGCATTGGGGATGTCGCCAGTTGCAGCATAAGCGAGACTGCGGGAGAAGTGCCACATGAGATTCGTGACGGGAAGGCTGGGGTCAGGTGCTGGAACTTGCAGGACGTCGTTCCAGCGCTGAAAGCGCAGAAGCACGAAAGTCGGGATCGGGAGAAACATTTCGACCATCGGCATCTCTTTGACCGCCGGCGCTACCAGTTCTGCCAATTGGTCGGCCGCTTGTTTCGCATCCGCGAATCGGCCCGCCATCGCCTGAGACACTGAGAGAAAGTGGAGATTGTGGCTGTAATACATGAGCGGGTAAACGCCCTGCACATCATTGTCATGGATGTACGTACGATCGACTTCTGCCGCAGCCGCATTGCTCTTTGCCGACGCCGTATAATCACCAGTGCGAATATAGATATGCGAGGGCATATGAACCAGGTGTCCAGCCGCCGGGACTAGAGTTTCAAGCCGCGCAGCGCTCGGCAGGGCGTGTTCGGGATGGGGAGAAGCCTCAAGGGCATGGATGTAATAATGATTTGCTCCTGGATGATAGGGGTCGCGTGCCAGGACTGATTCCAGGACGGCGACGATCTCTTGCGTTCCTGGTGCGGGTTTGCCGTCCAAAGTCCACAGTTGCCAAGGACGCAGATCCATCGCGCTCTCAGCGTAGAGGGTCGCGGCATCCAAGTCGTCCGGATAGCGCTTGACCAGTTCACCCATGGCATTCTTGTAGTCCACCGCCAGCTTCTTGAGGTCCGCCTTGGGCTCGATCGAGTAGCGTTTGGCCAAAGTATTGATATAAGCACGCTCGTTTTCTGGCCCCTTCACCGCTAGAGTTTGCGCTTTCTCTACCGCTTCGTACGCGGCTTTTTCGCGAGCCGGGTCTACGTCCAGGTTGATATTCGGGCCGAGAGCCAGAGCGATACCCCACCAAGGCATGGCCGCCTGTGGGTCAAGTTCAGCTGCGCGTTGAAACGACCGAACGGCTTCATCGTGATTGAAGCCATACACGAGGGCGAATCCTTGATCAAAGAAGCGTTGCGCTTCTGGATTCGTCGTCGTGATCGGATGATGATGCTGGCCCAGGCCAGACATAAGAGCTGCCGGTTTTGCTTCCGTCGTTGGCGGATGCTCCTCAGCGAATGCTGCGTGAAAGCTGAGAAACACAGCGAGAGATACGAGCAGGGAAAACATGCCAACCTCCACCTGAGAGCTGGGAGGATAAGTGTGGAACCTCCCCTCTCTCAGAACACCTCAGCGCGTCACTCTTACCCGGCTAACTGCCGCTCAAACGCCGCCAGTTCATCTTCCAGAATACTGAAGTAGCGCGCCTGGGGATGATGAAAAACCAGCGCCGACACCGAAGCCTCAGGCTCCATCATGAAGCCTTCAGTCAACTGCACGCCGATAGTCTCTGCTACCTGAAGAAGGTTGAAAAGCTTCGTCTGATCTTCCAAGCGTGGACAGGCCGGATAGCCGAAGCTCACTCGTACACCGCGGTAGCGCGCCTTAAACCGCTCGCGCATGGTGAGGTCAGGCGAGTCCGGAAACCCCCACATCTCGCGGATCCGTTGGTGCAGCAGTTCGGCAAACGCCTCAGCCCCCTCGATAGCTAGGGACTGCACAATGTGTGACTGAAGATACTGGCCGGCGTGTTTATAATGCTCGGAGAGTTCGCGCACTCCCTGGCCACAGGTCACAGCAAAGAGCGCAATGTAGTCGAGCTTGCCAGAATCACGTGGCGCGACAAAGTCGCTCAGACACAGTCCCTCACCATGCGTCTGCCGTGGAAAGAGAAAGGTGTCGATCACCTCGGTCCCTGCCGGATTATAGATGAGGAGCGTGTCGCCGTTGGCTTGCGCCGGGAAAAACTTGTACACCGCACGGGCGCACAACAAGTGCTTCGCCAGGATCTCTTCCTCCATAGTGCGCACCTGCCGGTAGAGATGCTCAGCCTTCTCGTCCCGCTGTTCCAGGAGGGTTTCCAGATTGCCTTTTAACCCGAGATGTTTGCCATACAGCATGGTCGGGTTGAGATACGCAAAGATTGCTTCCAAGTCATAGTCGTCGATGTGGTGCGTACGCAGATCGGGGGGCAACGGGATAAGCTGATCATGGGCAATCGAGGAAACTCGTGCCACGGCCGTAGCGGTGCTCTCATTGAGCTGGATGGGCTTACGCTCTTGTGCAGCCAGACGTTCCCGCTCGGCTGCGACTTTCTCGATGAGCGCCGCTCGTTTCTCCGGCACCATGATCTGATTCGCCAGGTCCAGCCCCCGCATGGCATCATTGGCATAACAGACCAGACCATCATACTCAGGCGCAATCTTGGTGGCAGTAAACCGCGCCGTCAGAGCCGCGCCACCAACGAGCATCGGACAGCCAATAGCACCGTTCTTCAAGTCTTGCGCAGTGATGACCATCTGTTGGGCCGACTTCACCAAGAGACCGGAGAGGCCAATGATGTCCGGCTTGTGCGTCTGGTAGGCGGCAATGAGCGTTTCCGGCGGCACTTTGATGCCCAGGTTCACCACTCGATAGCCGTTGTTGCTCAGAATAATCTCGACCAGATTCTTGCCGATGTCATGCACGTCGCCTTTGACCGTGGCTAGGATAATCGTCCCCTTGAGCGCATCTGAGGTGCGGCCCATGAATGGTTCCAGATGAGCGACTGCGGCTTTCATCGCCTCAGCACTTTGCAAGACTTCGGCCACAATGAGTTCGTTGTTGTTGAACAACCGGCCTACTTCGTCCATACCGGCCATCAGTGGTCCGTTGATAATTTCCAGCGGCTTACGGGTCTGCAGGGCCTCATTCAGGTCGTTGATCAAGCCATCCTTGGAACCTTCGATGATGTAACTGCCGAGACGCTCGTCGAGCGGCAAATCCTTATGCTTGTCGATTTTGACTTTCGTATTCTTCTGGCGAAAATGCGCAGCAAAGGCGGCTACCGGGTCTTCGCCACGCCAGTAAATCAGATCTTCGGACAGACGCCGCTCTTCCTCAGGAATTGAGGCATAACGTTCCAACTTCTCGGAGTTGACGATCGCCATGTCCAGGCCGGCTTTGACACAGTGGTAGAGAAACACCGAGTTCAGCACCTCACGTCCGGCTGGTGGCAGGCCGAAAGAGACATTACTGATACCGAGAATGGTCTTACACTCAGGAAAGGTTTGCTTGATGAGACGCACTCCTTCGATCGTCTCCTCGCCGGCACCGACATAATTTTGATCTCCGGTGCCGAGAGGGAACACCAGCGGATCGAAAATTAAGTCTTCCGCCGGCACGCCATATTTCTGGGTCAGCAACTCATAGCTGCGGCGGGCAACCTCGAGCTTGCGTTTGTGCGTGACGGCCATGCCCTGAACCGGGTCTTCATCGATACAGCCGACGACCACTGCGGCACCGTAACGTTGGATGAGAGGAACGACCTTTGCGAACCGCTCCTCGCCGTCCTCCAGGTTGATCGAGTTGATGATCGCCTTGCCTTGCGAGCGTTTGAGGGCTTCTTCGATGACCCGTGCGTCGGTCGAGTCGATCATCAGCGGCACTTTGATTTTACGCACCAGGATTTCGACAAACCTCGTCACGTCGGCCATCTCGTCACGGTCTGGATCGGCCAAGCACACATCTACCACCTGAGCGCCACCGCGCACCTGACGGCGGCCAAGCTCAGCTCCTTCTTCGAAAGCCCCGGCGATAATAAGCTCTTTAAATTTGCGCGAACCAATGACGTTCGTGCGTTCGCCAACCAGCACCGGCCGTTTGTCTTCCTCTATGGTAAGGGGTTCGAGACCGGCTACCACGCTGCGGCGCGGCACTTGAATCACTCGTGGTTTCTTGCCCATCAGCATCTGGGTGAGCAGGGTGAGATGGGCCGGGGTTGTGCCGCAACATCCACCAATCAGGTTAATCCACCCCTGATCGACAAAACGCTCGAGCGCGGCAGCCAACATCTCGGGAGTTTCGTTATAATGCCCTTCTTCATCGGGCAGCCCGGCATTGGGCATGCATAAAATCGGAAAACGAGAGAACTGCGCAAGCGTACGAATGTGATCGGTCATAAACCCTGGGCCAGTGGCGCAGTTAAGACCGATAGCGAAGAGATCGTGATGAGCTAAGGAAACATACAGGGCTTCAACTCCTTGCCCAGCCAACATCGTGCCCATAGTTTCGATCGTACCTGAAACCACGAGTGGCACTCTTATACCAACCTTTTGGAATGCCTCAGTGATGCCGATCAGGCCAGCCTTGAGATTCAGGGTATCTTGAGCGGTTTCCAGGACGAGCAGGTCCACCCCACCGAGCAGGAGCCCTTCGGCCTGTTCACCGTAGGCTACGCGCATGTGCTCGAAGGTGACTCCACCCGTAACAGAAATAGTTTTGGTGGTTGGTCCCATCGAACCCGCCACGAAGCGTGGCTTGGCCGGAGTGCTGTAACGAGCGGCGATTGCTTTGGCGACTTGGGCAGCAGCAGAGTTGATCTCGATCGTCTTCTCTTGCAAGCCGTACTCGGCGAGGACGATACCGGTGCCACCGAAGGTATCAGTCTCAATAATGTCAGCCCCGGCCTGGAGAAACCCCTCGTGAATATCGGTAACGACCTGTGGTGCGGTCAACACCACATATTCGTTGCAGCCTTCGTACTCCGGTCCGCCGAAGTCTGCGGCGCTCAGTTGCCGGGCCTGGATTGAGGTACCCATAGCCCCGTCAAACAGGACGATACGTTCGCGTAAGAGCGCCAAGAGGTCTTGCGCTGAAGACGAGAGGGGAGGAATCGTGTGAGCCATAGCGGCTGATGATAGCCGCCAGGCTCAAGAGAATAAAGTCCCGCAGGATCTAAATCGAACCCTACGAGATTGGCACCCTTGGGATTGCAAGGAGCAGGCCTGCCGCTGCACGAGCGGCCGCAAGCAGGCAGAGCCTGCCACCCGGGACGTGCCCAGGCAGAGCCTGGGCACGAGGGCGTCAACTTTGGGAGGCAGAAAAAGAACAGATACCGCTATGGAGACACTTACGAAATGAGGGGCACCCGCACCGGGCTGCCCCTTGGTGAGGTTCAGGTGAGATTAGTACTGGTAGTCACGGTCAGAAGAACTTCGGTCGTATCTACTATCGTAATTGGGATCAGAACGACGCGAATCATATCCACGGTCGCCATAACGGTCTCGCCGCATATCGTCCAACTCTCGGCGCTGACGTTCGATCTCGAGGCGTTGTTGCTCAAGGTCGGCGGATTGGGCATTCTGCCGTTGGTTCTGACCTTCCATCTGATCACCAACTGCCACGCCACCCAAGGCACCGAGTGCGCCACCAATCAACGCGCCTTTGCCGGTATTGTGGTGGCCGACCGCGCTACCGATGATTGCGCCAGCACCGGCGCCAAGCGCGCCACCACCGAGCGCTCCTTTTTCTCGTGCGGTCATGGGGGCAGCGCACCCTCCAAGCAAGATCGTCAGGCTTAGCACCCCAATCAGTCGTTTCATGAGTATTCTCCTCCTTGTCTCATCTGTCATGAGCAGTCGGTATTAATTTTCGATCACCACTTCGACACGTCGGTTCTTAGCGCGACCAGCAGGATTGTCAGATCCATCAGCATTGGAGTTCGGGGCGACAGGATATTTCTCACCGTACCCCTTCGTCGCCAGGTGAGCTTCACGCACACCGTCGTATCCGAGTTCTTGGCCTACAGCCTCGGCGCGGTGTTCGGACAGAGCCAGGTTGTAAGCCGCACTCCCGATCGCGTCGGCATGCCCCTCGACCGCAATGCGCCGATCCTTAGCTCGTTCGTTGACGACCGTAGCAATATGGGCGACCTTATCCCGCGCCCCGGGGGTCAGGCGGGTGCTGTTAAACTCGAACAAAACATCAGGCAGGTTCACCACGACCCCGCGCTCGGTTTCGCGCGCGTCCAGCTTGTGGCGCTTCAATTCTTCCAGAAGAGTACGGTTGCGGGCGATCTCTTGACGTTGCTGTTCGATCAGTTGGTCCTGCGCATCAAGAGCTTGATCGCGAGACTCGATCTGGTGTCCAACAGCGTAGCCACCGACCGCACCCAGACCAGCCCCGATGGCTGCACCTGGACCAGCCTTCCCTTTGTGGCTCCCAATGATCGCTCCACTGCCCGCACCCAGAAGACCGCCCAAAATAGCGCCGGCGGTGGATTTACTTACGCCGAAGGGAACACCATTGCTTGCCGGAGTTTGTGGCGCAGGTTGAGAATACGGGGCTTGTGAGGTGCCGTAAGAATCGTAACGATCACGCGAGCCAGAGGACCCCCGATCATAAGAGCCAGTATTGGAGTTATCGTAAGGATAGTCTTCATATCCATACGAAAGAGACCCGGAAACGAGCACTACCCCAAGCGTCAGCCCTGCCATGGAACGTCGAAAACGTAGAGATCGCATAGGTGTTACGTTGCCTCCTGAGCCCGCTGCTCGGGAACAGGCTCTTACAGCCAAAACACCCTGCGCCGGGAAAAGTTGCGAGAGCGCGCAGTGCCAGGCGGTATGCTAAAGCGATTTGCACTTGAATGAGCTGGGTGCCACTGGCGGCTGGTCCCAATACTGTCCGGGAAAGTTTCCTGCCTGAGGCCCAGTACTGGGGCTTTGCCCTTTGGAGTGCGGGAGCCGCGCTCCCGCTTTGGCTGCGCAGCGCTCCACGTTACACGCCCGGTAATAGTTGGAGCCCGGTAGCGAAAGCGCCGTCCAGGCCGGCGCACTCCAAAGCTGCGCCTGCGGAGCCTAGAGCTTGGACCCGAGTGGAACAAATTTATGCCGGACAGTATTAGGCTGGGCTGGTGAAAATTAGCGATATGGGGAGAGTTTTTCTCATGCCGACTCTCACGGCTTTTGTTCCTGGGGCCTTCTCGTTCTCGGTCCCAGGCTCTGGAGGTCATGTCAATAAGCGTGTAATCAAGAGTGAGGTGGCAATCTGCTCTGGGGTGATGGTTGTCTACTTTTCTTCGGGTTACGCGCGCATTCCTTCAAGCCTGCACGCCGACGGCTCGATCGGTGTGACCTTGGAAGAGTTCGAACTCGGCCTGGCCCAGCAGCGTCTGGAATTCGTTCTCTGTGCGCTCCAGCTCGTCGATCCTTATCCTCATGTGTAGGGCCAGCTACTTTTTCAGGGGGGTATGATCCTTCGGGGGCTAACCTGCTCCACTGCTCCAAGATGAGCACTTTCCCGTTCTTGACTATCGCCTTATGGATGTTTTTCGAGGAGAGCCGTAGATTCGTTTAGCTGTTCTTTAGGCTCGGGTAAAATTTGGCCCCTTCTTGCTTTACCGCAGCGGCGGCAGTTGATCGACAAGGTCCCGCCCCCACACCACCGCCAGGTACTCTACCAGGGTTGCCACGTTCCGGTTGAAGGTTTTCGCGCGAATAGTGCCGTCCTCCACCCAGCGGCCACGATCATCGAGTGCGCCAAGGATCGCGCGGACACGGGGCTCCAGTGTCGCAGCTGCACGTTGGCGCTCCTCAAGTGTACGGGGCCGGCGCTCGGCGATGAGGTATTGGTCCCGCCCCTCGCGCCGCACCTGCTCCCAATAGGCGATGGCGTTGGGGATCCGGTACGCGCTCTGGAATCGGTAGTGCGTCGGCAGGTCGGCGTCGGTGTAGACCAGCTCGTACTGTTTCGTGAAGTAGAGCGGGCGGTTCGTTTGCAGTTCGTAGAACCGTGCCCACCGGCCGTCTGGGAGACGCGAGCGCTGGAACCACGCCACGGCAGACGGGATCGGCGTCAGGTATTTTTCGTCGCCGCTATAGAGGTAGAGGTCTAGCAGGGTGTGGACCACGTCTCCGGACTCGGCGGAGGCGACGGCCGGCGGTTCGAACTTGCGCGCCCAGGCCGGCTCCATTTGCCAGTTGTATTGCTGCGCCCAGCCGGGTTGGGGCGCGGGCAGCTGCGCGCGCAAAATAAAATCGCCGCCGGCGCGCGCCGCGGTGAGGTACTTTTGCTTGCCGTAGATGCGATGCGCTTCCAGGAGGGTGCGAATGAGCTCGCAGATGGCATCGTCATTGAACGTGTAAAACTTCCCGTACTCCACACCGGGAGAGGTGCGCGACCACGCTGCTGGGTAGCGGGCCTGCTGCACGGGGTGCTCGGCCGCCGTGCGGGGCTCCCCGTTGTAGGTCTGTGGCCAGGCCCCGTTGGGATACTGGGCCTCCAAGAGCTTCGCTAGCCCATACTCCACTGCGTGGTGCACCTCTGGGTCTTGGCGCTGTAGTGCACGGTCCACCTGCATCAGGAGCCGTAGCGCGCTCTGGGAGTTGTTATCATCGAACGTGCTCGTGTTGTACCGCTCCCCCCGGTTCATGTCCCCCGCCTCGACGTCGCGTCGGTAGTACCACTGCGGGCTCTTCACCGGGTCGAACTCGATCCGGTAGTCCCACCCGCCAGACGCGAGCTGAGTCCACGCGAGCGCGAGTGCGGCCTCGTGGGCGGCCTCCAGATAGGTGGGGTCCCCAGTCGCCTCAAAGGCACGGAGGTAGGCCATCCCTACCGCCGGAGTGCCGGGCGGCTGTACCCAGCCCTGGGTCTCTGTCGCCCCCTTCTCAGCGGTGCTCAAGCGCGGGTCATAAACGGAGACCTCACCAAAGCGCGTCTTCAGGTCCGCGGAATAGGTCCAGAGATAACTGCCGTGGACGGCAACCTGAGTGCGGAAAAAAGTCGTGGCGTGGACGAGTGCGACGGCGGCCTGCTCCGCCAGCGAAGGCTGCGCGTAGCCCGACGCGCTTCCCGGTGGTTGCTGCACGCAAGCCGGTACGACCGCCAGTATTAACAGCCAGAGCACTCTGCATACGCGTTTCACCTTCGGCTTCCCAGAGTAAACGTGAAAAAAACGTCGTTAACGTATAACCCATTGTCAGGTAAGGGAGTCTTTTGCCCTCTGGTAATTACGCAGTAAGCGTTCAAGTTGGAAATTCCACTCTTTGACAAATAGAGTAATCTCTAAATGTTACGCCAACGAGATAGTGTTAAATGGTGTGTAAAAAGAGTTGGGGAGCGATCTGTTCTCGGGCAATAGTGGTTGGTTCCTTTTCCTTCCGCACTCTCTATTTCAGCTCAACTCTTCCAGCAGCGCCTTGGCCTCCTTAAGATCCGCCGTGTCAAACCCCTCGGTGAACCAGGTGTAGATCTCCGCTAACAGCTCGTGAGCTTCTTTCTTCTTGCCCTGCTGCTGCCACAGCCGGCTGAGACTCATCACCGCTCGCAGCTCCCACGATTTCGTACTCTGCCGGCGGGCAATCTCGATGGCCTTGAGAAAACACGCTTGGGCTTCGCCTTGGGGGTTGGGGATTAGGGATTGGGGATTAGTTTCTACTTTTGCCGTTTGCCTTTTGATTTTCCTGTCGAAGCGTTAGCTCGCCTTTTAAGCGATACAGCTCTGCTTCGTAGTAACGGTCCTCATTTTTATTCGCAGGCGTCAGCGCTTCGGTCAACACTCTCAGCCCTTCTTCAGCCTGGCCCTGTTTTCCATACGCCTCGGCCAATAAGGCAAGAAAATGTGGCCGTCCCGTCTCTCCTCCTGTCGCCAGGTAGGCAGTGATCCCTTGGCGCATCTGTGTGATCCCCTCTTCTCCCCGTCCCTGCTCAGCCAGCGCCCCGCCCCGCATTATCCGCCCCCACGCCAACCAGTACGGAAACCCCTGCTCGGTTGCCTGTGTCATCGCCGCCTCTGCCCGCTCTTGGGTCAGTTGCCCCTCCCGACGACATTGATGGAGCCAGGCAGTCCAGTTCAAGGCAACGGCCAAGCTAAAGGAGTGAGACAGCTCTTGGGCTAAGGTAAGAGCCTCATGACTCTTCTTGAGGGCCTGTTCTGGGTAGCCAAGAGACCACAAGATCAGGGCCGTATAGGATAGGCAGCCTACCCCGGGGTCCTGCAAGGCTCGGTGGGAACGGCGCTTCTGGGGATTGTAGAGGGCCATGCTCTGCTCAAAGTGCTCTCGGGCCAGGACCAATTCTCCAAGCTGGAACAAAACCACCCCCAGCGTATAGTGGGTCTGTAAGAGGCGAGCCAGATCGTGCATGCGCTGGGCCAGAGGGAGGCACTGCTCCCCTAGCTCACGTGCCGTCTGTAGCTCCGCCCGTATCATATAATATGCGGCCAGCCCCAATAGTACCTGGAGGAGTTGAGGGGTTTCCCCTACCTGCTGGCATAGCTCCCGTGCCCGAGTGTAAGCTTGTGCCACGTCCGGGGCTGCGTAGCCCTTGGTAGCCATCAAGGCTGGGCCTAAGACGATCTGCAAGTCCAGCTCCTGCTGGGCGCGCTCTGGAGTATCCGGCAGAGTCTTGAGCAACTCCAGCCCCGTGGTGAGGTGAGTGACTGCTTCCACATTGGCCGAGCGCTGGGCGGCTTTCTGCCCTGCCTTTTGCCAGTAGGGGATAGCCTGCGTGATGAGGCCCGCCTCGGTGTAGTGATGCGCTACGAGTTCAGGCTGAGTGTCCTGCGTCTCGGGAAAGCGATCTTCGAAAGCCTGGACAATCTTTTTGTGATACTGTTGCCGGCTGCTCTTCAACAACGACTGATAGGCCGTGTCCTGAATGAGGGCATGCTTGAAAAGGTAACGTGCCTGCGGCAACAGCCCGCGCTGATACAGCAGCTCTGCCTCGACCAACTGCTTCAGCCCGTGCTGTAACGTCACTTCGTCGAGCGGACAGACCGCCTGCATGAGCTCATAGCTAAACTCCCGCCCGAGGGTCGCGCCTAGTTGGGCCACTTCCTTGACTGGTCCCAACCTATCCAAGCGGGCCATCAAGGCATCTTGCAGGGTGGCAGGAATTCCCGACAGGAGGGATGACTGGCCGAGTCTTCTTCCAGACCCAACCGACTCTCTAGACTCAACCGATTCCAAGACTGTTTTCGTCAACTCTTCTACGAAGAGAGGCACTCCGTCAGTGCGAGCAATTACTGCGTCGATGAGGTCATCGGGTAGAGCAATACCCCCTTCGACAAGCTCAGGGCGAACGGAGGCGGAATCCGATGGGGAGATATTACCCGTTCGTGCTGAGCCCGTCGAAGCACGTGCCGCTTGTGCGGCTACGTGGCTCACCATCTCGCGCACCTGCGTGCGACTCAGACGGCTCAGCGTCAGCTGGCTGAGGTGCGACCGATTCCCCCAGGGCGGGGTGAACTCGGGCCGAAAGGTCAAGAGCGTCAGCACCCGGGTGGTCGGCACCTGGCCCAGGAACAGGGTGAGAATTTCCAGGGTGGACGGGTCAGCCCAGTGGAGATCTTCCCAGGCGCAATAGACCACCGCGCGCTCGGCTTCTTCCAGCAGCCACGCGACTAAGGCTTCAAGGGTCAACTGCTTCTGTTTCTGTGGGCTGAAACTCAGCG
>JACQEL010000958.1 GCA_016200595.1 Deltaproteobacteria bacterium | reverse complement strand
CTGCACCACTTGTTCTCCACGGAGTTTCTTTGTCTCTCGGCTCGACCGATCCATTAAATATTCCCTATTTAGACGATCTACAGGTTTTAATCCGTCGCTTCGAACCTGCTTGGGTGTCGGACCATTTGTGCTGGGGCAGTGTTGGCGGCCATTACGCCCACGATCTCCTGCCGTTGCCGTACACCGAAGAAGCTCTCGTGCATGTGGTTGAACGGGTGCAGGCTATCCAGGACCGCCTGGGACGGCAGATCCTTATCGAGAATGTCTCAAGCTATCTGACCTTCTCGGCTTCGACGATGCCCGAGTGGGAATTTTTGGCGGAGATCGCTGAACGGGCCGACTGTGGCATTCTCTTGGATGTGAACAACATCTATGTCAGTGCGGCCAATCACGGCTTCGCTGCCGAACAATACATTGCTGGAGTTCCAGCCGACCGCGTCGGCCAGATTCATCTGGCTGGCCACTCTGATATGGGAACGTATCTCTTCGATACCCATGATGGCCCGGTGATCTCGCCAGTGTGGGAGCTTTATCGGTTAGCCGTGCGTCGCTGCGGTCGTGTTTCGACCCTGATCGAATGGGACGATAAGATCCCTGCCTTCGACATCCTGTGTGCCGAAGCCGAACGCGCGCGCGCAATCGAAACGACAACCCTTGCATTAACCTATGCTCAGTCTGCGTGAGTTACAGACTAGTTTCTTTCACTCGATCGCCTCTGTCCCCGGAGGAGGGAGTGGCAATTTTGCTCCCAAACTGGTGCAAGTAGTAGAGGGGAGAGGGCAACTCGGGCCTGAAGAGCGGATCAATATCTACGCGCAAATGTACTGCGCCCGCCTGGTCGAGGTGCTGCGCGAGGACTTCCCGCGGGTTGCCGCTGTCTTAGGCTGCGAGCGGTTTGAGAGAGTTGTCCGTACCTACCTGGCGCGTCATCCCTCGACCCATCCTTCTCTGCGTTACCTGGGCCGTCATTTCGCGGCGTTTCTTGAGACCTGGTCAGAAGTTGTCTCGCTGCCGTTTCTTAGTGATCTGGCTCGGTTAGAATGGGCGCGCGAGGAAGTGTTTGATGCACTGGATGCTGAGTCGTTGCGTATAGAGCATCTGCACGCTTTCTCTCCAGATGAGTGGCCTGGTCTGAGATTTCAACTCATTCCTGCTTTTCAGCTACTCCAGAGTGAGTGGCCCGTGCCTGAGATCTGGGCTGCGGCTGCCGAAGAAACCCCAACAGAGCGGGGCTGGGAGCGCCGGGAAAAAACTGCTGTGCGAATCTGGCGTGAAGGCTTTGCGGTGTACCACTCCAGGATGGATGCGACTGAGCAGGCTGCCCTCGCTGCAGTGCGGGCAGGTGAACCGTTCGCGGGGATCTGTGCCGCGCTCGAATCCCTCGTCCCGACGGAAGAGGCCGCACCGGTGATGGGGAGCCTTTTACTCCGTTGGCTTGAAGACGGTATCCTGAGCGCAGATAAAACGTAAAACGTAAAGAATAAAGGAGACTTTTTGTCTTACGTTTTACGCTTTACGTTTTATTCTTTCTTGTCCTGGTCTGACTGCGTTCTTGATTCCTGCCAAGGTTTTCCGCTACAACAAAGCAGACGTAAACCGATCAGGGTCTGCTGTGGACAGCAATCATCGCCTCTACCTCCGGCTCGGGGATAAAGTGATCCACACCAACTATGGAGAGTGGGGCGACGGAGTTGTCGTTGAAGTGATGACCTCGGTCCTGGCCTGGGGCACCTGTTTGGTGCGTATTTTATTTGAAGATGGGCAGCAGCGTACTTTCAACAACGACCTCGACAGCGACATGTGCTGCTATTACTTTGGCGTGCGTCGGTCCCAGCATCCCCTGTTTACCAATCAACGCTCTCGGGTTCAGCGACCGACCAAGCGGATCACCCGAGAATAGTGAAGAAGGAGAAAGTCCTTGCCCTGTCTTTCTCCTCCGCTCTCTCTATGATTTCTTTGTCCGCGTGCTGTTCTCTGGCAGTGGCTCGCCTTTAGGCCCGGTGGGACGGATGTGTCTGCGGGCGAGAGTACTCAAGGTATCGACGTTCACCCAGGGGATACCCATCGCGCAGGGTTTGGCCATCCCCTCTTCTTCAACTTCCTCGTACTGGGGAAACCCGGGCTTCGCGAAGTTGATCATCTGGCGTTTACCCATGTGACCCTTCTCCTGTTGTTTCTCTGATGCTGTTATCTTTTTCTCTAGAATTATCGTTGGTCAAGCCCGGCTCTAGCGCTGCCATGCCCTAAGAGAAAAAAGGTGTGACCTGAGGACTAACGTTTTTATGCGGACAAAAATGCGCACTGTGGGCCTGATCGTAGCGATTATTCTCGTCCTCGATCAAGTGACCAAGGCGCTTGTTGCTCATACCTTAACCTTACATGAATCGATTCCGGTGATGGAGTCTTTTTTCCATCTTACCTATGAACGCAACACCGGGGCGGCCTTTAGTCTGTTTGCCCAAGCGCCGGCCTGGTTTCGCCAGCCCTTTTTTCTCACGGCGACGAGTGTGGCGATTGTGGCATTACTGCTATTCTTACGGCAGACCGACCGAACACACCGGCTGATGGTGGTGGCCATCGCGGCGGTCTTGGGCGGAGCGATGGGGAATCTCATCGATCGGATTCTCTATGGGGAGGTCACTGATTTTCTGCTGTTTCATTGGCGTGGATACTATTGGCCGGCGTTCAACGTGGCTGATTCGTGTATCACTCTTGGTGTGATCGGGCT
>JACQEL010000957.1 GCA_016200595.1 Deltaproteobacteria bacterium | reverse complement strand
GGCGCCGTCCGTCAACCTAAGCTGTTTGACCTTCAGCTCAGTGCTGCCTCCAGTGCCTGTGGAGCCAGCCGCTGTGGTAGACCCGATCGCAGCGCTTCCGCTGCCGTCCACACTGCCCGCCGCCAGCCGTACCTCACCCCCGTTCCCTGCCCCAGCCACTACTGTCTCTATGCGGCCTGCATTGGTGATGACTACATCTTCGGCGATCTGGGCATCTATCCCTACACGCGCCCCATCGATGCTGCCTTGGGTGTTGGAGCTAATGATAGCGTTGTCTACCACCAAGCGGCCAGCGCGAATCACTACACTCCCACCTCCTTCACCATCAGTGTTGATATGAGCCCCTTGAGAGGCTTCAATCTTGCCCAAACGGCCAAAGCCTTCCATCTGCAGGTCTGAGCCTTGCTCCGAGACTGTAGGGATTACTTCGCCCGCAGAGGCCACACTGACCAAGTTAATCTGGCCGTGTGGGGCAGACAGACTGCCCCCGGTGATCTGGAGGTCCCCGCCGACTACTGACAAGGTTTTACCCTCGGGCACTTTGAGAGAACTGCCCTGGATAGTGATCGGGGCGGGATTACTACTGAGAAAGCCAAAGGCTGCCGGCGGAGCTGAGGTCAGCACGCTGTCCTGTGACAGACTGGCGGAGAACTTCGCTCCATCAGCCATGCGCAGATAATCCGCTGTACTAACATGAAAGGACCCCGGCACATCGAGCGTGGCATTGGGGCCAAACAGCACGCCGCTGGGGTTGAGTAAGTACAGGTTGGCTTTCGGCATCTCGGAGCGGAGCTGGCCATCGATAAAGGACTGCTGGCCACCGGTCACCCGCCCGATGACATTCTCGACGGTAGAGGGGCCGGTGAAGGTGGCACTCTCGCCGGTGTGGACGTTGAACTGACCAAAGCTGTGGAAGAGATTGTTGCCGCGCAGTTGGCCCACCTTGGCATCGATGGCATAGGCTGGCCCCGTGAGCGGGCCTTTGGGGCCTAAGGAGCCGTCTAGAGTGATCTGGGCGTGGCTACCTGTAGGCAGATAGGCAAGGAATAGGATTCCGCCAAGTAAAAGGGAACGAAGAGCAACGGAAGGAACGCGATAATAGCGAAGGATGGTCATTACATTATCCTTCATAGAGGATCACATCATGATCTCTGCCCGAGAACCCTGGCCCCAGGTTCGCGCCGGCCCACTTCTTGATAGCTACCAATTGCTTTTTCGCGCGTGCTTTCCCTGCCAGGGCAGGACGCCGTTGGCCTTTCGTCTCTTTGAGGAACGTAATGAAGTCTTTAACCTGGTCTAAGGCTGCTGGGGGAAGTCCTTCCAGTGCCTGCAAAATATCGCGTTCTGTTGCCATGCTTACCTCCCTCTTCCCATTACTCTCCTAAACCAAGATGCATGAGGTTGGTACACTCGGGGTAGCGTGCGCTGTGCGCACGTCTTCTCTGTACGCTGCTATTTTCGTGCGCACAGCGCACGCTACGGCATTCAGGTTCAGATGCGTGAGTGTATGAATCTCTTGCCGTTCGGTTTAGGTCCTAAAACGCCGCAATGGCAAACTGTAAGTGTACCCCCATGTCCTGCAAATTCCCTCCCGGGGTTGGGACGTGCCGCAGTGGCAGCCCCCAATAAATCTCAAACTGTGGAGTCAACAAAATCGGTCGTGGGATGGTTACCTGCCACCGCAGTCCTATCCCCACACTAGCTAATGTCTGTGGACTCGGGGTCGGCACGGTCGTGTTCCAGGCCGTACCGAAATCGACGAAGGGCACCAACTGCACCGTGTCTGCCCACCACTGATTGCCGATCACCGGGATGCTCGCCTCTAGAGAACCGACAAATGCATTGTCCCGCACCAGAGTGTTCTCGCGATACCCGCGGACCGTAAATCTTCCGCCCACCGCTATCTGTTCGAGCGGCAGCAGAGGATCATTGGCCAGTTGCAGGTCCATGCGTGCTAATGTCTGGATGCCATAAGTTCCCCACCGGCGCGCCCATTGAAACTGTCCTAACCACGAAAAGAACCGTCCATCTGGGAGGCTGGAACGATTGGTGGTTGCATCCCAGACATCCAGGCCTAATGAGAACCGCGAGCGGGCCGCAATCACCTGGGTTGGACTCCGATCGGTCCATTCCAAAGCCAGGCGGGCCGCGGTTATTGTCGCTTTTCCATTCTGGACCCCAGGCGAAAAAGAGAACGGCGTGCCTAGTAAAAACTGTTTGCTTTCGAGGTGCTCTCCTATCAGCGAAAAGGCGAGCTCTTGGTTAGGCGTGCGGTAGAACGGATGCCTGAGGGTGAGTCCGTAGATGTCTGAATGGCTGTCGATATCAAGCGGGTCGAATGGTGCTTCTACCGCGGTGAAGTCGTTCTTGCGATACTCCAAGCTTAGGGTCGTATCCCGTGCGGTGATTGGGGAGGTGTACAGGGAATCGAGTTGCGGATTAACCCCTGCCGAGCCCCCATACGTGACACTCAAGCTGTCGCCATAGCCAGTAAGGTTGCGATGCTCGAGAGACAACAATCCACGTTCAGCCCCGACCGTGGGGGATTGGTAATTATTGAATCCCATCCACACGCTGTAGGGCGGACGCTCGTCCACACGGACATGGAGTATGCTGTCTCCAGGCCCTACGCCGGGGCTGAGTTCCGCATTCAGTCGTTCAATCAAGGGATCTTGCTGCAGGAGTTGTAGCCGCCGCTGCATGGCATTCATATTCACTGGCGGCCCGGCATCCAGGGCTAGGCGATTCTGGATATAGCTTGCACGCAACCGGGTGTTTCCTGTGACCTCAATCTGGCTGAGTTCACCTTCAATAATATGCAGCGTCACTACCCCGTCGGTCACGGTCTGGTCGGGAATGATCGCGCCGGAGTTGATGTAGCCTTTGTTGATGTAATAGTGCGTGAGGGCTAGGCGAAGAGCCTCCAGGTCTTCGGAGGTAAGGTCCCGGTTAACATAAGGAGCCGTAATAGTGGCGAGTTCTTGGGCAGAGATAGCCGTGTTGCCAGTCAGGCGAATCTCACGGACCAAGACATGTGCAAGGGGTAAGTGCTCAGCTTTTCCTGCTGGTGGCGGCGGAGGCGGAGGTAAAATCCACTGCGGCGGGGAGTTAGGTGGTTGCTCCTCCAACAGCCGTGGACGTTGCTCACCCGACCGTCCGGTCGGGTCTACGCGTAAGCTTTGCTGTGCCTGGGCTGCGGTGTGGGTCAAAACCGTGAGGATCAGTCCAGCACTTACGTGCATGGCTCTGCGAGCCCAGCCCAGCTTTGCCCTAGTTGTCCCCTCCTTGAGGGTGATAGCTACTTTGTCTGTCACCCGGCCCCTCCCACGTCTTCACGGGTTTGTACCTACCTTCCTGATAAGACTGTGAATCCCGTGATATTGGATCACTCTCGCTTTAGTATCCTTGCGCTTTTCCTTTGCATACACGGGCAGGACGAATTTTTGGAGTGCGCAAGCCATGCTTGCGCTTTGGGAGCCTGAAGCCGTGCTTCAGGCTAAGTGGGGACAAAGTACGACTTCCTGCATTATAAGGTGGAAGCATCGCTTCCGTACGCCAAGGCAGAGCACCGTACTCCCAATTGCAATCTGTTCTAGATCGGTTTTCGATTGCAGGTACGGGGAAGCAGTACGCAGTGCACAAGCGTGGCTTGCTTTTTATCGCTCAACGCCACGTTTTGGGCCAACGGAGGGCGAAGCATGGCTTCGCTGGGAAAAGCGGGAGCGTGGCTCCCGCACTCCAAAACGGAAAGCCCTTACCCTTTCAGGTAAACTACCGTAGAGATGCTCTATTCAGCATACAGGCCAAGAGACCATCTATCCTCAGCCCTTCAGGCTCAGGACGAACGATATTCCGACCGTGAACTGTACTGAAAGCATGCGTAATCCGCTATGGCTCAACTCCTGTCAGCACATTCTCGTGATACAAGCGCGCCAGGACTTGCCTGACCGACTCGGGCGGACAACGCTTCCCCTCCGGGCTCTGCAGATAGGCGCCGATCACCTCCGCGACGGCTCCGTGGGTTTCTACAGCTCTGAGCAGAGTAGGCACACACACATTCTGCAAAAACCGCACTCCGCGTGGATAAAGCGGTGCAACTACCACCTCACGCAGTTCGACATACGGCCCTTCAATAACCGCACGTGGCTCGATCGCAACCCCAGGCGCCAAGCGTACATAGGACACAAATTGCGGATTGCGGATTGCGGAATTTTCTACGTTTGGACTTCGGACTTCGGACTTCG
>JACQEL010000005.1 GCA_016200595.1 Deltaproteobacteria bacterium | reverse complement strand
CATTGGCCTTAGCAAAGACCTCGCGTAGATTAGCAAAGATAAAACGCTCGGCGCGGATAGTGGCGGAGTACGGCATTGGCGCAACTCACTGGTGAAGCCCTTGCAACACTGGGTAGCTGACGATGGAACTCATGGTAGTAAATACCCTCTGCGTGTACAATGCCGCCGTGTTGGCGGAGCTTACGGCGGTTTGCCCTTGCATGACGAGAGCAAGAAGGTAGGCCGGAATAAGCGGAGCGTTTCCGGCAGAGCTGAGCACGCCGGGAACGGCCTGCGGCCTTATCCCGGCCTACGCCTGAGAAAACGCTCTGTCTCCTCGCTCAAAAGTGAGCAGCGAAAGAAATTGAGGAGCTAGAGTTGCGTCCTGCGGCGAAGCAAAAACTGCTGCGCGACAACGCACTCCGTATCTTCCGGCTGCCGGAGTCACCGCGGAGCAGGCAAACTACGACAGATTAATGAAGCGGACAAACTCCTCCTCACCTCATTACCGCTAAAAAATCCTGTAAAGTCTTGCGGCTGAGATGCAGGTACATGTTGTGACGCTTTTGGTCAGCGAGTTGAGCGAAGGGTCTATCCGCGTAGTTATGCCCGGGATACAGGACCGTATCATCCGGCAGGTTGGCCAGTTTTTGCAGGCTGTAATACATATCCTCCGGGCTGCTCCCCGGTAGATCAATACGGCCACAGGAATTGATAAACAGGGTATCTCCAGCGACCAGGCGGTTTTCGAGCAAGAAACACTGGGAGCCAGGCGTATGGCCAGGCGTATGAATAAACGTGATCTGGAGGTTGCCGACATTCGTCGTGTCGCCACTATCTACCTGGACAAGATCAGTTGACGACAGGCCGGCCAGGCGCGAGAGAAATGGCGCCTCGGCTTTATGGATGTACACCTTCGCCTTCACCTGCTCTAGCAACTCGGCTGCTCCCGGGATGTGATACCCGGAAAAATCTCCACCCAGATGGTCCTGGTGGTAATGGGTAACGAGGGCTTTGGTGATGGTGTACCCGTCCTGTTCAGCGACCTGGACGAGGGCAGGGATATCCCAAGCTGCATCGACCACCAGCGCTTCATGGCTCACCGGATCGCCAATCAGATAGGTGAAGTTTTGCATGGGACCAATTTCGATCTGCTTGAAGTATAGAGGAGACTCTGCAATAAATTCGCTCCGATTACGTGTTACGCATTACGTGTTACGTTTTTTTCCTCTCGTGCCCACGCAGCCCTCGTTCCCACAAATACTCCGGCTCTCCCAGGTTTTTGCTTACCCAACGCGAGAGGACGAACAGGAGATCACTCAAGCGGTTGACATATTGCAACGGTCCAGGACCGATCTCTTCCTCACGCGAGAGCCGCAAAATCTCACGCTCCGCCCGGCGGCAGACGGTGCGCGCCTGGTGGAGGAATCCCCCAACCTTCCCTCCTCCCGGGAGAATAAATGAGTTGAGCGGCGTCAGATCTTTTTGCAACTCGTCGATGAGTTTTTCCAGGGCTTTGACCTCATCCTCTCCTACCTTAAACATGCCCTCGTAGGAAAAGTCAGGAGGGGTAGCGAGTTCACTACCCACATCAAACAACTCATTCTGCAAGCGACGAAAGATCTGATCGAGTCGTTGCGCGGCAGGCAGGTGGTCTGTGAGATCATCGTTGAAGACCCGTGCTAGTCCGAGGGCCGAGTTCGAGTTGAGTTCGTCGATAGTCCCATAGGCGGCGATCCGCGCCGCATCTTTAGGGACCTTCTTGCCGCCGACAAGCTTGGTGAAGCCCTTGTCGCCGGTGCGGGTGTAGACTTTGGTGATACGAATAGCCATGGGAAGTTAAGAATGAAGAGTTAAGAGTGAAGAGTTCAAGAATTTTCGTTTCTGTAATTCTTCACTCTTCATTCATCACTTTTCACTGCTTTACGCTTGCAGTCGGCGTGCCAGGGCTTCGCTTTCTTGCCAGATTTCTTTGGGCAGGTGATCGCCGAATTTCGTGAAAAACTCCTGCTGTCCGGCTACGGCTTCCATCCATCCAGGGCGGTCCACCGCAAACAGTTCCTTGAGCGCTTCTGGTGAGACATCAAGGCCCGTCACGTCAATGCCTGTCGGGTGCGGTAGGTAGCCAATCGGCGTCTCGGCTGCGCCAACCTCTCCGTGCACGCGCGCCAGCACCCAGCGCAGGACCCGCAAGTTCTCGCCAAACCCAGGCCAGAGGTACTTGCCTTCAGAAGTCATGCGAAACCAATTGACCCGAAAGATCTGCGGAGGTTGGCTCAGGCGCTGACCCATGCGCAACCAGTGACCAAAGTAGTCGCCCATGTTGTAACCGCAGAAGGGCAACATCGCCATGGGATCACGCCGGACTACTCCGACTTTTCCAGTTGCCGCAGCTGTAGTCTCTGACGCCATCGTCGCGCCGAGGAACACCCCATGTTGCCAGTTGAAGGATTGATACACCAGAGGAATGAGATTCGCGCGACGGCCACCAAACAACATGGCCGAGATCGGCACGCCCTGCGGATTCTCCCACTCCGCAGACATTGAAGGGCACTGACTAGCAGGTGTGGTGAAGCGCGAGTTGGGATGCGCAGCTTTTGTCACACTGTCTGGAGTCCAAGGCTTGCCCTGCCAGTCCAGAGCCTCATGTGGAGGAGGACCATCCAGCCCTTCCCAGTACGGTGTGTCATGTGGGGTCAAAGCGACATTGGTAAAGATCGTATTCTGGCGAATGGTCGCCATGACGTTAGGATTAGTGTGCAGGTTCGTCCCCGGCGCCACGCCAAAAAACCCTGCCTCCGGGTTGATTGCCCACAGACGGCCGTCGGCGCCGACATTCATCCAGGCAATGTCTTCTCCCACCGTCCACACCTTGTAGCCTTTTTGACTAGCCGGCGGCACGAGCATGGCCATATTCGTCTTGCCGCACGCACTCGGGAAAGCCGCGGCAACGTAAGTTGTCCGACCGCTCGGCTCTTCGATGCCGAGAATAAGCATGTGTTCGGCCAGCCAGCCCTCTTCACGGGCCATAGCGCTGCCGAGGCGGAGGGCGAAGCATTTCTTGCCGAGGAGCGCATTACCACCGTACCCTGAACCGATCGACCAGATGAGCCGCTCTTCGGGGAAATGCAGGATGAAGCGACGCTCTGGGCTCAGATCTCCCAGCGAATGCAGGCCTTTGACATAATTGTCAGAAGCGCCGAGTCGGTCAAGCGCGGCTTTCCCCATGCGCGTCATGATCCGCATGTTGACGGCGACATACGGACTGTCGGTAATTTCCACGCCAATTTGGCTGTAGGGAGAGTTCACCGGTCCCATGATGTAAGGCACCACGTACATGGTGCGGTCTTTCATTGCGCCGGAGAAGAGAGCCCCCACCTTCTCCTTGGCTTCTGCCGGCGGCATCCAGTTGTTATTGGGACCGGCATCTTCTTGCTTACTGGTGCAGACGAAAGTCAGATGCTCGGTGCGGGCGACATCACTCGGGTCGCTACGGTGAAGATAACAGCCCGGGTATTCCTTTTGATTCAGCTCAATCAGGGTGCCAGTAGCGAGCATTTCCTGAATCAGACGTTGATACTCGGCTGCGGAGCCATCACACCAGGAAATATTTTTGGGGCGGGTGACTTGAGCGACTTGGTTTACCCATTGTTCGACCGGAGTTGGCATAGCTAGATCCTCTCTGGGGCAGTCACGAAAACAGTGACGAATGCGCGCCGTTCTAGCCCCTAGGCTAGAGATCGTCAAGGAGAGCACAGGGGTCAGGTCTTGCAATAGCACACTACTCACATCTCACTAGTCTCCTGAGGAAAACGGCTGACCGCCCGGCTGACCGTACTATAATGCACGCCGAAATGGCGCGCGATCGCTTTCAGGGTGTAGGCACCAGAGTGGTACGCCAGCGCCATGGCCTGAGCCCGATCCGGCGTGTGGCCTTCATAAAACGTCAAAGGCGCAGGGGGATTTCGTCGCTGCTCCCGCGGAATCTCGGACAGATCGCGCTCTGGGCCGAGCTTATTTTGCAGCGTAGTGACAAACTCTTCGCTCCCCAGAAAAATCTGCTGCCGGAGCTGCGTCCACACCGACGGCTGCCCGAGCCCCTCTGCCACAAAGGTCGCGTAGCGCTGCCGAGCGATGTGCGGACGTTGACTGAACTGACTCCACACCCAGGCCACCTGCAGCCAGTTTGGCGCAGGTGCCAAGCCCACGGCTGCCCGATAGCTGCTCCACCGCCACCTCTCGGGTCGTCGCACGAGCCGTGCCCGTACAGGGTTGAGCACCACGTGGCGCAGCACCGTTAGCAAAGACGATTCCCGCTCGACTAAAATTGCTTTGTAGCGCCCCTGAAACAGATGCCCGGTCCGGCGATGGAGACGGTTGAAGTGTTGCGTATAGACGCCATTGAGTTGCCGCATGCCGGCTGCCAGCCGTCCGTCGAGGGTCTCCACCACTAGATGGTAATGATTGTTCATCAAACAGTAGGCATAGCACTGCCAGCGCCACTGCGTGCACACCTGCCCGAGCAACGCCAGGAACGTCTCCCGATCCACTACATCACGGTAGATCTCCTGACGCGCATTGCCCCGGGACGTCAGGTGGTACACAGCGCCGGGGATCTCTAACCGCAAAGGACGCGCCATGTTCGTACAATAGCGGACGGATATGGGATGGCAAGACCTGACCCCAATTCTCCCAGGGGTTCAAACCCCCGGCTACCCTCAGAACAGCACGTCGTGCTGCTGGGGGCCGCGGAGTGACCCGCGTCGGAGTTGCCCTAGGACCGCTCACGAAACAGTTTGTGGAACTGTTCCAGCGTGGCTGGCGGCACCTTGGCCGTTTCCAAGTTATGTTCGACATGCTCAACTGATTTCATGCCGACGAGGGCGGTAGTGATTCCCGGAGTCGAACGGGTGAATTGGATCGCCCGCTGCGCGTCCGAGGTGAGGCCGCTGAACGCCTCATCGATAGACGTAGGCAGTCGCCCAATAAGCTTCCCCTGCATAATGGTCGCACTCGCCATGACCGTGATACCAAAGAAATGCGCAGCCTCAAGAAAACTGACCGTTTCATTTCCTATTTGCTGGTTCCGTTGCGTTAGCGCTTCAAGCATCGCGAGATTATAGGGAAGTTGCACGACCTTAAAGTGGTGTCCCGGACCGCCAACCTGCTCAGCAATGGCAACGAGATCAGCTAGAGAGAGATAATCGCGTGCGGTCTGCGGTTGGCGATAGCCGCTCCAGGTAGCGGTCCCGTAGCGCCTGATTTTACCTGCCGCGACCTTCGCTTCCAGGACCGTGAACGCTTCGGCAATTTTCTCGGAGAACTCCTGCCGCGACCGTTTCTGTAACTGGGCCTCGGGATTGTGCAAGTAGTAGATATCGATGCACTCCAATCCCAAGTTTCTCAGACTGCGCTCGACCTGGTCGTCAATGTAATGGGCAGCGATGCAATTCCACTCGATAATATCGTCTGGGTTGGCCAAGCCCGTCTCGATGAACGTCGTGTAAACATATCCTTTGGGGTCAGGTGGAACCTCATTATCGAACGCCAGGTATCCACCTTTGGTGGCCACTACTACTTCCTCACGCTTGACTCGGCCTTCCCGGTCAAGGGCTGCGAGAACCTGGCCGAGCACGCGTTCACTGCGCTGGTGACGATAGTTGATGGCTGAATCCAGCACATTACAGCCACACTCGAGTGCGCGTACGATCGCCGCCGCGTAGAGCGCATCGGTCTGGGCATCAGCTTCCCCAAGATACGTTCCGAGGCCGATTGAGGAGACCTGCAGATGATCGGCGGCATCACGAAAGTGGGTAGGGGCCAGAGTGGCGGTAAAGCGTTGACTGTAAGAGGTAGTCCCTGGAGCAGTCGCGTGACCAGGCAGCATCATGGTTCTTCCTGGGAATTCTGGGGCAAAAGTGCGGCCGCCAGTTCAGGACGGCAGCGTTTGAGAATGATCTCCTTGAGCCGACCCGGATCGACCGGTTTTTTGAAGATCACTTCTTGCAACCCCTCAAGTCGGCTGCGTTTGATGACGTGATCTTTATCGTAGAAATACGCAGTCATCAGGACGATAGGCGTCTGGCGGTAGCGTTCACGGACTTCCATATACAAATCGTAACCGTCAAGATCGGGCATCACGACATCACTCAACACCAGATCGACCTTCTGGCGACCCAAGACCTTGAGAGCGTCGAGGCCGTTAGTCGCGACTTCGACTACGCACCCTTCTTCCCGTAACAGATCGCGCAACGAGTAACAGACCCCCAAATCATCATCGACCACCAGGATAGTGAGCCCAGCGAGAGCTCGGGCCAGCGGATGGGCGTCTTTAGACTGCGGAGGAGCGTCCTATTCCCGTCCGAGATCGGCCATGCGCGACCCGTGCAGGTATTCAGTCGTGCCATACTGGGCGCCGTGCGCTAGCTCGTCAATGCGGCTGACAATGTCACGG
>JACQEL010000956.1 GCA_016200595.1 Deltaproteobacteria bacterium | reverse complement strand
CCGTTTCCGCTCCACCGGTACAAAACCCCCAGGGGCCAGGCGGGAGCAAGCGTTTGGCTGTGCGACGAATTTCCGGTATGGTCATGAAACGTTCTGACATAGGAATTCCTCTCTTTTCTCTCCTGTTCGGTGTGGGTCTCCCGACCCCGCCGTAAGCGTCGACCGCAGGTCTCCTGGGCGGCTTGGGGCGCGGTCAGGAGACCGGCCCCAGCGTGAGGCTTTTCGTGCAGAAACTTTATTGAAAGACCACTAAATTACCTTCCCAACACTACATCAACCAGCGCCGCTTTACCTCCCCGGACAACCTCCAGAGCACGCTGCAGGGCTGGGCGAATCTCGCGGGGATCTTCGACCGTCTCCCCGTAGCCGTCAAACGCGCGGGCAAGCGAGGCATAATCGGGCCGCGGAGTAATAGGCGCTCCGTAAAAGGTATCGGTCTTCATGGCCCAGCCCTGGGGATAAAGCTGCTGGGTGCCCATTTTCATAGACAGATAGCCCTGGTTGTTGAAGAGCACGGTCAACATGGGCAGGCGGCACTCTTGCGCACAGCCCAACGCTGCTAACACCGGGTTATAATTAAACGAACCATCGCCGATCAGCGCCATGACCAACTTGTCCGGAGCCGCACACTTCGCCCCTAAGGCAATGCCCATCCCTAACCCGAGTCCGCCACTCAGCCCGTTGACATAGCCGCCGGG
Organism: Deltaproteobacteria bacterium; assembly: GCA_016200595.1. Lineage (GTDB taxonomy): Bacteria > Desulfobacterota > Binatia > Bin18 > Bin18 > JACQEL01. The sequence continues at coordinate 11,271 of JACQEL010000956.1, read as the reverse complement.
TTGGAGAGCTTCGAGATAACGCAGGATCGCGGCTTGGGAGGTGATCGTTTCTTGTACGACCAGAGCATCCTGGGGTAGTACTTGGTTGATTTCGTGGCACAGCCAGCGGGTGTCGATGGCCGTGCGGTCCTTCACCGCCAGCGCCTCTTGTCGCCAGGCTTGGCGACGCTCCTGGTTCCTTCTGCTCCAGCGCTCGCTGCGTTGCTGGCGCTGCTGGATGAATGCCTCATTGCGCGCGATCCGCTCCTTGAGCGATTGCACGAGCGTACTCAAGGCGCTCACGACCTCGCTGGTCACACATATGTCTGCCTGGTATCCCCAGTACGGTGCATCGGCGCGAAGCGGATTGTCATCTATGACAACGACCTTGGTTGTAGAACCTGGACCCGCTGAGGGTGGGTACCAGGGTCCGACCGCCGCCACCAAGACCACGAGATCCGCTTCCTTGAGATAGGGCCGGGCTTCATACCCGCCATGGAGTGGGTGGGTCCTGGGAAAGTTCACAAACCCAGGAACTTGCGATTCCACCACCGGCGCGCCGACGAGCTCAGCCAGTTCGACGAGCTTTTCCACGCCCGCCCGCTGTTGTCCGGCATATTCGGTAATGATGACAGGATTCTGACTTTCTGTGAGGAGACGAGCAATTTCTTCCAGGCTCTGGGTGTCGGCTCGGGGCTGGGTTGGCAAGGTGTAAGAGGCAGGAGCCGTGGAGACCATCTCCTCCACCAGGTACTCGAAGGGAATCGAGAGAAACACCGGTCCTTGCGGAGAGGCCATGGCCAACTGACAGGCGCGGTGAATGCTGCCAGGCAACACCACTTTGGTATTCACGCCAAAGCTCCACTTTACATAGGGATCGGCCATCCGGGCTGGTCCTCCTCTATCGGCTAAGAAGCGTTGCCATTGGAAGCCAACGTAGTCACCACCGCCTTCACCAAAACCCACGGACTCGCCGGCACAGACCACCATAGGCACTTGCTCGTGATACGCCGCCCGCAGCGCCATAGCGCCGTGCAGGGTGCCTACAGTGGTGTGCAGTAACACGGCGGGCAAGCGTCCGGTCACTTTGGCGTAGCCCATAGCCATGCCAATAGCGAGGTTCTCGTGCCGTGTGTTCACATAGTGGGGGCCGGGCTGTCCCAGCGCCTTTTGTTTAGCGAGTTGCTCCCATAGTGGTGGCCACTCCGAGCCGGGAGAGGCGAAGATGTACTCAACGTGATAGTTCCGTAAGATCTCTAACATCGCTTCTGCGCCATTCTGTTCTTGTATGTCACTCATATCTCACCTCTCGCTTACACCGCCAAGATGAAAAGCTGGTCATTCTCTATCAGAATGCGGGTGCCGACTTCAGCCATCCGCTCTGACAACTCCATCCATTTTTCTTCATCGTCAGGTGGCGGGATTTTCACCAGATAGCTGCCTTCACCGTATTCCGGCCACGGAACAATCTGATACTTTTTCATGCCCTCAGGGTAGACCTTTTCGAGTTCGGCGAGATACTCAGCAAGGGCATTACGGGTTTCCTGGGGCAGTCTGTCAGGATGGTTTGCTCTTCGGGCCATGGGGTCCTCCTAGCTGGTCTTGTATCGCAGTGAGAAAAGCTTCAGCAAGAGCAGCGCTTGTTCTGGCAATCTGGCGACCGGCGCTCGTGGGAGCGTAATCCGCTCGGTGTCGCCACTCGATGAGCGTTAACAGGGTTCTACCAATCTCCCCTGAGAAAACCTTGCGGCGCATGACCAGGCGGCGATTAAACTCGGCCTGGGTAGTCTTATGGCTCCACTCTCCACCCGCTGGACGAAAGTCAGTAAGCTGAATCAAGGCAGCGATAGCACCCTGAAAGACAGTATAATAGCAGCGGCTGACGCAGGAGTCGAAAGCTTGTCTCTCCAGACAAGCGCGGGCGCCCACATAGCTGTTTCGCGCCTTTTCCAGGTAATCAGCCGAGTTGTGCATCTTGCGCTGACCGCCGATAGCTGACCGCCGATAGCTTTATTTGAGCCCCGCCTTGCGCAGGGCGGCAAACATACGCTCTAAGTCCGCTGGATCTTTGTAGGGGAGACTTTGCTTGAACACCTCGAGAGAGAAGTTGGGGGCAAGCCGCTGGAATTCTGCCGCCTCAGCCCGAGCCTCCTCCAGCCGGCCTAACTCCGCGTAGCAAATAGCCAGGTTAGCGTGGGACAAGAAAAGATTGGGGTTCAGCGTGAGACTTTTCTTCAAGGGTGCGAGCGCCTCTTCATACCGTTCTGCTATGCGATACTGAACGCCTAAGTTCCAGAGGTACAAGGACGGATACTGGGGGTTGAGACGCATCGCCTGCTCCATCAACTTGATGGCTTCCTCCGGTCGTCCAGCAAAGCCCAGAATAGTTCCCAGCTCCAGATAATTCTCAGCGGCGTTGGGATCGAGGGCGATGGCCCGCTCTGCTTCAGGGATAGCTTGTTCATGCTGCCTTCTCCATAGATAGACATGGCTTAATAGCCGATGGGGTATGGACAGAGAGTCATCCAGGGCAACGGCCCGTTGCGCCAGTTCAAAGCTCCGCTCCAGCGATTGCGCCCGGTCTTTGTTCCATTGAAAGAAAAAATCCTGATAGTAGGTCGCACCTAGCCCCGCGTATGCTCCCGCATACTGCGGGTCCAGCTCAATAGCGCGCTCAAACATCTGCCGCGCCTGCTCATTCAGCTCTTTCTTCACCTCGTCAATTCCACGGAGAACAGACTCCAGCCCACGCAACCAGTAGTCATAAGCCTCCAGGTTGTTGGTGGGTGCGCGCTGGAAACGCTCCTGCTCTTCTTTTGTCAGCTTCACCTTCAGCGCGAGCACGATCTTCTGCCGGATCTCATCTTGCAAGGCAAAGATCTCTGTAAGTGGTCGGTCATAGCGCTCGCTCCATAGATGCTGATCTTTGGTAGCATCGACCAACTGGGCCGTGATTCGCACCTGATCACCGGCTTTCCGCACGCTTCCTTCCACCACATATCGCACCCCCAGTTCCCGGCTCACCTCGGGCAGCTTGACCGCCTTGCCTTTATAGAAGAAGGCGGAGTTGCGGGAGATGACAAACAAGCTGGAGATCTGCGAGAGGTCGGAGGTCAGATCTTCAGTGAGCCCATCGCTGAAATAGTCCTGCTTGGGGTCCTCACTCATGTTGGCAAAAGGCAGCACGACGATGGAGGGCTTGTCGGGTAACGGCAACGCCGCTGGCGCGGCTTCAGGACTGAGGACCGAGTCCTGAGGGCTGAGCACCGGCTGGGTGCTGGGTGTTGGGTGTTGGGTGCTAGAAGGAAAGGAGAGATAGCGGACGGCTACGATTGTTCCCGTAGCGAGCACCAGGCCAGCCACCGCCACCGCCCAGGACCGGTGGGCGATGCCCACCCTACGGGACTTTCGATCTTCCGTTTTGGACTTTGGACCTTGGACTTGGGACTTGGGACTTCCTACCTCTCTGGAGGCCCCCTCACCCTGGCCCTCTAGTGGCGCAGCCATCCTGGCTGCGTGCAGGCTGGAAGCCTGCTCCACCGGGGGAGAGGGAAACTCCATCCCCACCCGCCATACCCGCACTGGCTCGGCGATGTTCTTGACCTGCTGTTCACCTAGGTCTTCGTATCTCAAGACTAACTTGTTCTTAATGTGCTCATAGACAGTCCCTGAGATGTAGATACCTCCAGGTTCTGCTAGACTTTCCAGGCGAGCTGCGATGTTGACCCCGTCACCATAGATCTGCTCACCCTGGACCATAACATCGCCCAGGTTGATACCGATACGAAACTCCATCCGCCGGTTCGAGGGTAGGTTGGCATTCTCTGCCTTCAGTGTAGCTTGAACCACCATCGCACACTGCATAGCATCGACCACACTGGCAAACTCGGCCAGCACGCTATCCCCTGCTGAACCAACAACCCGACCCCGATGCTGGACGATGAGGGTATCCATCACCGTGCGATAGGCAGTAAGGGTGCGTAAGGTCTCTTCCTCCTCCGCGCCCATGAGGCGGCTGTAGCCTACGACATCAGCACTGAGAATAGCGGTGAGTTTGCGTTCCATACTCATTGTCGCCCTACTCGTCGCACAGGCCAGCGGCCTGTGCCACCAAAGATAAGAAGCCTGAGAATGGTGGCACCGCCAGTGCGGCAGTGCTCGATTATCCTGCTCTCTCCTCCTGTCCGTCAAGCGGTCCAACGCGAACTGTTGCGGACTATGTCAAGAGTTGGTATCCGGGGTCTAAGGTAATCAGGAAACGCCAAGAATATGCAAAAACGACAGGTCGCGCTGCCACTGCGCTGGTTACTGCACACTTTTCTCTTTCCCGCTGTTTTAGTGATCACACTTTTGCATTTCTCTGTCCACTCGCCATGGTCCCAGGAGCACGGACCGGACTGGATCCTCCACCACGGCAAGATCGTCACCGAGGAAAAAGAGAAGGGCTCGATCGAGCCGGGTAAGCTGGCCGATTTGGTGATGCTGTCCGATGATATTCTCACCTGTCCGGAGGAGCGCATTCGTTCGATGGACGTGCTGTTGACGATGGTAGGCGGGAAGATCGTGTATCAGAAGAGCGAATTTCTCGACGCGAGCGAAGACTAAAAAATTGCGGCTCATGTCTAAAATCTGTGCGCCAGGACGAGTTTTTGGAGTGCGCAAGCCGCGCTTGCGCTTTAGGTGCCCGAAGCCATGCGTCGGGCTGGAAGGGAGCGAAGCATGGCTTCGCTCCCAGAAAGCGGGAGCATGGCTCCCGCACTCCAACTGCCACAAGCTGCTCGCTGCTGGAGTAGATTTCATCAAACTGATCCAAGGTGCGGAGCCGACTCTCGGCAACCCAAAAGGGGGTAGAAAGTATGCCACGATTCCGTTTCGTCGTCATGGGAGCGCTGTGGATGACAACGTTCTTTCTCTTCCTCGACCGCGTCAACATCTCGCTGGCGGCTCCCTACATCATGGACGAGTTGAGGCTGAGCGGCGTGGAGATGGGCTTCATTCTGAGCGTCTACTACTGGGGCTATATTGCCGGGCAGCTTGGCGGTGGAATCGCCGCGGATCGCTGGAGTATCCGGAAATGGGCGTCCGTGATGTTTTTCGTCTGGTGTGTGCTGACGGCGCTGACCGGCGCCTGTCGCTCGCTCTTGCAATTGGCCGTGGTCCGTGGACTCTTCGGGGTGTCTGAGGGAGCAGTGGCCAATCCTCTCCACAAGCTCGAAAATCACTGGCTGTTGCCCAAGGAACGTGGCCGGGTGTACGGGGCCACCATGGGCTTCGGCTACCTGGGCCTCATTCTCGGTATGCCGCTGGTCGGTTGGTTGATCCAGAGCTGGGGGTGGCGGGTGATGTTCTACGGGACTGGTCTCCTCACCATGATTGGGGTCGGGCTCTTTTGGCTGCTGGTGTATGATCACCCGCGTGAGCATCCGTGGATTTCAGTCGAAGAGAAAGCGCTCATTGAGGAGGCGGTCACTACTGACCGGGTGACCTTTGACCCGCAGCGAGGAGCGGTCCGCCCCTTATCCTTCAGCGAGGGGATACACCTCCTGGCCAGGGACCGGGCCTTTTGGGGGCTCTGTCTGGCCGGATTCTTTGCCCTCGGGGTCTTTTTTACCAATCTGAGCTGGCTCCCCGGGTATTTGGTGAAAGACCGTGGCTATACGGTAATGAGCAGTGGTCTCTATCTGATTCTGCCCTATCTGGCCGCGTTTGCTGGGGCGTTGTCCGGAGGTTATCTTGGAGATCGTACCGGGAACCGCAGTGCGGTTGGCCTCTGCACCGGGCTCCTGACCGGTCCGGCCCTCATCGGGCTGATGCTGGGCCAGGATGTGACCAGTGTTATTGCCTTCATGGGAATCGTGCTCTTTCTCAATGCTGCTACGGTCAACAATCTGATTGTTTTGCTTTTCGATCTCTTTCCGGCCGAGGTCTTAGGTGTAGCCGTGGCGATTTTCGGGGGTGTCTGTGGCGGGCTTGGCGGAGTCGTGGGGCCGCTGATTGTGGGGTATTCCTATGATCATACCGGGTCTTTCTTCTGGGGGTTCTCCAGTTTGGCTGTAGGGGCGACATTTGGGTCGCTGATTCTCATTCCGGTGGTGTCCTACGAAAGACGGGTGAAGAGAGAGAAAGCGGAGAAGGCAACTCTGGCCCGGGGTTTTGCTGAAGAAGTCGTCGAAGCCGGCTGAAAGCTATAGTTTTCCTCGTTGAGATGTCGAGGGCGTGCGCCGTTCATGCTTCGACTCTGCCGCTCTCGCGGCGACGCTCAGCACGAACGGGAATTGAAGAGTCATGAGGGATATCCGTTCGTCCCGAGCCCTTCGACTTCGCTCAGGACAGGCTCCGCGGAAGCCAGGATGCAGGATGAGGGTTCCCCGGATTTCATCCGGGCTACGACTGACTGCTGATAGCTGAGTGTTGAGACATAAAACGTGGAGGGTAAAACGTAAAGCGTAAAACGATAGAGGCCTTCTTTCTTTACTCAGCACTCAGCACTCAGCACTCAGCACTCAGCACTCATTTCAGTCCCGCCTTACGCAAGGCAGCAGCAAAGCGCTCGGTGTCCGCTGGATCTTTGTAGGGAGCCGCCATCCGCTTCCAACCCTCCACCGTGAACTGAGGCATGATCCTCAGCATTTCTGCCCCCTCAGCCTTGGCCTCCTCCTCCCGCCCCAACTCACTGTAAATCACCGCCAGTCCCCAGTGAGCAGCCCAATGATCAGGGTTGTCGGTCAGGACTCGCTTGAGCGCAGCAATCGCCTCCTCATACCGTTTTGCATAGAGGTGGGCCTGACCTAAGGCGTTGAAGTACCGAAACTGATGGGGATCAAGACGCACGGTCTTCTTTGCCGCCTCAATCGCTTCCTCAGGCCGGCCCACAGCAATCAATAGAAAGGCCAGAGTGTTATAGCCATCAGCATTATTGGGATCGAGGGCGATGGCTCGTTCCATCTCAGCCGTGGCCTGTCCATACTGCTTTTGGGACAGCTTGATTATGCCCAATGTTGAATGCGGGCCGGGCAGAGTGTCATCCAGGATGACGGCCTGTTGGGCTCTCTCAGTCGCGCGCTGCAGATTCTGCGGGTCCGCACTCCATTGTGAGAACGACTCTATCCAGTACGTAGCACTCAGAAAGGCATATGCCGCGGCATATTGCGGGTCCAACTCAATAGCTTTCTCAAACAACTGCCGCGCCTGGATATTCGTCTCTCTCGTTGAGCGAAAAAAGAGCTGTGATCCGCGCAGGTAATATTCGTAGGCCTCCAGGTTCTTGGTAGGGGCACGCTTAAACCGTGCTTGCTCTTCTGGGGTGAGCTTCACTTTCAGCGCCAGCACGATCTTCTGCACGATCTCCTCTTGTAGGGCAAAGATGTCTGTGAGCGGCCGCTCATACCGCTCCGACCAGAGATGATAGCCGGTGGTGGCGTCGATGAGCTGGGCCGTGATCCGCACGTGCCCGTCTGCCTTGAGCACGCTGCCTTCCAGCACATACCGCACACCAAGTTCCTGGCTCACCTCTTGCACCTTCACCGCTTTGCTTTTGTAGGTAAAAGCGGAATTGCGGGCGATGACAAAGAGGCTAGAGAGCTTGGACAGATCGGCGGTGAGCACCTCGGTCAGGCCATCGCTGAAATACTCCTGCTCGGGGTCTTTATTCATGTTGTCGAACGGCAGCACGACGATAGAGGGTTTGTCGGGCAAGGGGAGGCCTGGCGGAGAAGAGAAATACCGGTCTCTGAGCACGATGGCGCCTGCACTCGCCAATGCTACCAGCACCACCACTGCCGCCATTCGGTGGGCGGTGCCCACCCTACGAGAGAGCTTCAGGCGTTGTACCCGCAGACGCTGCCGCAATCCCCTGGGCTTCTCGGACAGGAGGGCATAAACTGGGAAGCGCTCGGCAATGTTCTTCAGCTTCGGTCGCCCCAGCGAGATGACCGTACCCAAGGGCAGCTTCTTTGCTACCTCTTCATAGACCTTCTGGGAGATACAAATGGTATCTGCCCCGGTCAGGGCTTGCAGGCGAGAGGCCACATTCACGCCATCGCCGAACACGTCGCCCTCACGTTGCACGATGTCGCCCAGATGAATACCGATGCGGACGTGGATCTGTTCGGCATTCTCTTTCTCGGCGTTGTGGGCGTGAAATTGCGCCTGAATGCGCTGGGCGCACTGCACAGCATTGACTACCGAGGGGAAATCCACCAGGAAGGCGTCACCAATGGTTTTGATGACGCGGCCGTGATGCTCGGCCACGGCTTGCTGGATGATTTGATTGTGGAGAGCCAGCACACGCAACATGCGGGTTTCGTCTGTGCCCATCCGGCGGCTAAAACCTACGATGTCGGTGAACATAATCGCGGCCAGCTTGCGGGTCTCGGCCTGTGCCACTGGGGGGCTTTCTTGTGCCATTAGCTCTGCTCGATCGTGTACCGATGCCGTTGCCCAAGCAGGCAGACAATATTTTCGGGCTGATCGACAATGACCGCAAACAAACCAGTAATGTCACGACCTAGCACACTTACGTCAAGCGCTTCCAACTCGGTAACTGCGGCATACTGGCCGCGAAACACTACCGTACCTCCCGCCTCGTGGCTAAGCCGAATTTGGGTTTCGACAACGACCGACTCGGCCAAACCCCCGAGGCCGCCAAGGCGATCCGGCGTCGCAATAGGTTGGAGATGAAGCGTTGCCAAGGTAGGTGCACTCAAGACCGTACGATCAGCGCCCGTATCGACAAGGAATTCAGCCGACTCCCAGGAACCGTTACTGACTAGAATTTCGCCCCGGATCACAGGTCGCGCGATACCATCATCGAAGAGCAGCCACTCGCCGTTAATGCGCATAGATCCGGGCCGCTTTCTCCCGAGGAAGGTAACGAAGGAAACGCCCGTTGTCTTCCGGATGCGCTGCGACAGCTAGGGCCAAGGCCTCTTCGGGCGTATCGGCAACGAACAGTTCCTCTCCCGCAATACAAATGCACTTGCCGCGATAGCGTGCGTACACGTCCGCCGCGTGCGCCTGCAACCAGGCGGAGTTCCGATCGAAACGCGCACGCCGGACCCGCGCTTTGGCCAGTTCTTCTGCATCGGTGACTTCTTCCATGACCACTGCCGGGATTCGCTGCTCTGCCATGTGGGAGTCTCCTTACAACGAGGCTGCTTACCGCTGAGATTCTCGTACTCTACTGCGAGTGCCTGCAATTATCCTGCGGGCTCGTATCGTTGTCAAACGACGTCAGAGAGTGGCCGGAGCAGGACTTGTCTCTCCCGATGAAAGAGAGTGAAATCGCAGACGATTTCATCTGAGACCAGCAAATGTAATAGGAGGAGCACACATGCAACAGCGAAACCTTGGTAAGACAGGTTTTCAGGTCTCGGCCATTACTCTGGGAGGGGGAGGGATTGGCATGGTGTGGGGGCCGACGAGCGAGGAAGAGTGTGTCGAGACCGTGAAGCAGGCGGTAGCCTCTGGGATTAACCTCATTGACGTGGCTCCGGTCTACGGACGTGGGAAGGCTGAAGAGATCGTAGGCAAAGCCTGGCCAGAGCTGACCCCCAAACCGCTAATTGCCACTAAGGTCTTGGTCATGCCCGATGAACGGAGGGATCTAGCTGGAGCCGTGCGTCGGTCCTTGGAGGGAAGTCTCAAGCGCCTGGGCTTGGCACAGGTCGACATATTTCAGCTGCATAACCAGATCGAACCGCACGAACCAGTCTCGCCGCGGCGACTGACCTTGCGAGAAGTCACGGGTCCAGGCGGAGTCTTGGAGGCGATGCAGCGACTCAAGGAAGAAGGTTTAGCGCGGTCTCTCGGGTTCACTGGCATTGCCCGGCACGATGTCGTGCGTGAATTGTTTGCCGACGGCAGGTTGGCAACGGTCCAATTGGTGACTAATATCCTGTGCTCGGAGGGAGAGATGGGAGCGCCAGGAGATGCCCCATTTCGCAATCATCTGGAAATGGTGCGGTTGGCGCAGGAGGCAGGGTTTGGCGTGTTTGGCATCCGGCCGTTTGCTGCTGGTTCCCTGACGGCGGCAATTGATCGGGCGTTGCCCGCGGATCATGCAGTGGCCAGAGACTTTGCTCTCGCCCAGCAGCATCTAGGTTTTCTGGCTGCTGAAACCTCTTCTTCTCTAGCGTTTGTCGCGATGCGCTACGCCTTCAGCCTTCCGGGAGTGAGCACAGTTGTGACCGGAGCCAAGAATCGCACCGAGTTAGCTGAAGCGGTGGCCGCGGCAGAGGCAGGGCCGCTGCCTCCTGCCCTTATGGAGCGCATCGCCACACTGCAACGGACCGTGTTGGCAAGACAGTGAGGGTTTCCTAGGGCGGTTGTCAATTGGCTGTGTCCTTTGTGAAAAATCCAGCCACAGGAATTGTGTTAGCCGATCTGACCTGGCCGGAGGCAGAACAGTTCCTCACTCCGGCGACGGTGGTAATGATCCCGCTCGGCGCGGCGGCGAAGGAGCATGGTCCGCACCTCAAACTGAAGAATGACTGGGTCCTGGCCGAGTATTTCACCCAGCGCGTGCGGGAAGCCGCCGAGGTAGTCATCGCTCCCACGGTGACGTATCACTTTTATCCGGCTTTTCTGGAGTATCCTGGCTCGATCTCGCTGCGCCTGGAGACGGCGAGAGACACCCTCAGCGAGATCTGTCGTTCACTTGCTGGCTATGGACCACGGCGTTTCTACGTGCTCAACACTGGTGTCTCGACGATCCGAGCGCTGCAACCAGCCGCTGCTACTCTGGCTATGGAAGGGATCCTGCTCCGCTATACCGACCTGCGGGCGCTTACTGGTCCTGTTGTACAGAGTATTGCCCAGCAAGAAGGCGGCTCCCACGCGGATGAGATCGAGACCTCGATGATGTTGTACATTGCTCCCGAACTAGTGGACATGAACAAAGCGGTAAAAGACTACCACCCAGGAGCCGGCGGGCTTACGCGCGATCCACGTGGGACCGGAGCTTACTCGCCCACCGGCATTTATGGTGATGCTACCCTAGCGACGCGTGAAAAGGGCGAGCAGGTAGTGGAGGCGATAGTGAAAGGCATGCTGCGCGAGATCGAAAACCTGAGACACTGCCCCCTGCCATAGCGCAGGCGTAGGCCGGGATAAGGCCGCAGGCCGTTCCCTGCGTGCTCGGCTATGCCGGAAACGCTCCGCTTATTCCGGCCTACCTTCCCTGTTCGGCGCGGGTCTCCCGACCCCGCCGAAGCACCGACCGCAGGTCTCCTGGGCAGGGTGGCACGGTCAGGAGACCTGCCACAGCGTGAGGATAACTCGGACAAGGCGTCT
>JACQEL010000955.1 GCA_016200595.1 Deltaproteobacteria bacterium | reverse complement strand
CTACGGTTCTGGATGATATCGACCAACGCACTCAGTCCCAAGGTATCCGACAACAAGATAAATTCTTGTCGCTTCTCGTTGGTGATATGTCCGGCCGCGGTGAGAAAATCGATACCGGCCTTCCACTCCTCGGGCGTGAGCGCGACCTCGCGGGCGAATTCGTGCAGATGCTCGATCAGGGCCGTTACAATCTGCTTCAGGCGCGGATTTGGGCAGTCGCTGATCCGCTCTAGCACGCGTTCTGTCACACTACTTTCGGTGAGGTGCTGCATAAAACCTCCCTTCAATATATTTCATACAAAATCGCCGCACTCCTAACACTCCTCTATTCTGCTGTCAAATCCATTCTTCTATGGATGAGCCAGGGCAATGAGGCTTGTGCCGGAGCCGTCGAGGTGATTAGTATGGGAGAATGCCGCGATGCCCGAGAAGATTCGCACCGGGACAGTGCCGGGTGATCCGGACAAGATGGTACATCGAAAGGCTAAGGACTCAGAACTGAATCACGAAGAAGCTGGAATTCGGCTTGCTCATTCCAGCCCATCCAAGAGCGTGAGAAACACTGGCATGCTGCTCGTAAGATCGGCCAGGGAAGATGTAGGAATAGAACTTCACTTCACCTTCACCGTGATAGGAATGAAGACGCCGACCTCAGGAGCGACACCACCGGTCAGTTCCACATGTTTGCCGGTCTTGCCCTCGTTTAACAGCCGCTGCAACTGAGTCGCGTCCTCACCTGGAATGAGAAAGAGCTTGTGCTGCTCAACCATCTCCCAAGCAATATCCGGCGCGGCAGAGGTCACTTTAATCACCATGTGAGTGCCTTCTCGACTGAGTTGGTAGAAGTCTCCAGGAGTTGCCTCAAGTCCCAGTTCCTCTAGGGTACACCCGACGCAGTGCACCTCACCTTTGAGTTTGAGCAGGATCGCTCCGGGTATTGTCTCACCTCCCCCAACAGCCCCAGGATTGAGGCCGGCATTCCCCGCATTCCCCATGTTGCTGATGGTACCTACGGTACAATCACATTGGCCGAGTACCCAGTCGAAACGAGCACTGCTCAGGACACATCCCAGAGTCAATGTGATCATTACTACCCGTTTCATTGAAATAACCCTCCTTTCGCCGTCCTCGGATGACAACAGGTAGCACTGTCCACCTTAGGAACGACAGAAGCCAAAACCTCTTTCGTCAGGGACCCTTGCATCGAACGGCTAAATCAAGCCACAAAAGATTGGCACACTGTGTAGGGGCGATCCTTGTGATCGCCTAGCGGGAGGCCGCACCTAGCAGGGCGAAGACAAGCTGCGCCCCTACCCGTTGCCTTGGGCAGTGTCCCAATGTCGCGTGGCCCGATTTAGGTCAGTCGCCAGGCAGGTCACTTCGAGCCATACTTACACCTCCTCACTTCACCTTGACGGTGAGGGGAATGAAAGCCCCGGCGTCAGGGGCCACGCGACCAGTTACTTCGATACGTTTGCCGGCCTTGCTCTCGTTGAGTAAACGCTGAAATTGTGCCGGATCTTCGCCAGGCTGCAGAAACAGTTCCTGGCGCTCGACCATCTCCCAAACGACGTCCGGTTCGGCGTGGGTGACTTTGATCACCATGTGGGTGGTGTCATAGCTAAATTGGTAGAGGTCACCGGGGGTTTCTTCCAGCCCCAGCGCTTCCAGGGTGCAGTCGCGACACTGGATTTCCCCGGTGATCTTTACCAATACGCCACCGGGCATTGCCTCTCCACCACCGATAAGACCGGAACTGAGATTAAAGTTGCTCAGGTTGCCCATATTGGCTATAGTGCCCACAGCCCCAAGATCGTAGCCAACTTGTTGAGCCCAATCATAGCGGGCATCGATCAGGATCATGCGAAGATCAAGAGTGAGACTAACAGTCTTCTAATCATGGGAATATCCTCCTTCAGTTCTGGCACATGAGGGATGCAAGAGAATGAGAGTCGAGGTGGGAACGAGACACGTTAGTCTTGTCCTTAGCAACGTCACTCTCCCCAGTTGCATAGCCTTGCCCCTTCGGACACGAGAGCGCGCTCATGCCCTTCTCTACTGTCACGTGGTAGGGAAAATAAGGGGAACACCGTCCTGAAGTCTTCGGAAAGTTTTCGAATTTCTTTCAGATTTGTTTCGGACGGCCTCGTATAGCGATGGAAATAGAAAAGCGCCTCATCTTCGGTCTTTTCCACTTAGATATCGAAAATGAACGTCTCTGGCGCGGAGAGGAGGCCAGAAAACTGACCTTCAAGTCCTTTGCGGTACTCCGTTACCTGGGAGAGCGGCCTGGCCGACTCGTCACGAAAGATGAGCTATTTGGGGCAGTGTGGCCTGAGACTGTGGTAGAAGATGTGGCACTAGCCACTTGTATTTGGGAGATACGCAAGGCGTTAGGAGATGACCCCAGAAAGCCCCAGTTCCTTGAGACTGTACATCGACGGGGGTATCGGTTTATCGCTCCCGTCACCCCCACTCCACCAGTTCACCGTTCACCGTTCACCGTTCAAGGCCTGAAGCTTGAACCAACCCCCGACCCCCAATCCCCAATCCCCAACTTCGTCGGGCGCGAGACGGAGCTGGCGCAATTACAGAGATGGTTTGAGAAGGCACTGCAGGGTGAACGTCAGATCGTCTTCGTCACAGGCGAACCAGGGATCGGCAAGACGACCTTAGTCGAGGCGTTCTTGGAGCGAATCGCTAGTGATCCAACTCTATGGATAGCACGCGGGCAGTGTGTCGCCCATTACGGTGTGGGTGAAGCGTATTTGCCGATCCTCGAAGCGCTGAAGCGGCTCTGCCGCGAACCAGGCCGAGAACACCTTATCACCTTGTTCCGCCAGCTCGCGCCCACGTGGCTGTTGCAGATGCCCTCACTCCTTGACCCAACCAGCCGTCAGGAGTTACGGCGCGAAACCGTGGGGACTACACGAGAGTGCATGCTCCGCGAGCTGACCGATGTCGCCGGAGCTCTAACCACGGAGACGCCGCTTGTGCTGGTTTTAGAAGACCTACATTGGGGCGATTATTCGACGCTGGATTTCCTCTCCCACCTTGCTTGGCGCCAGGAGCCGGCCCGGTTGCTGCTCATCGGCACCTACCGGCCAGTGGAAGTGACCGCGAGCGGCCATCCCCTGAAGATCGTCAAGCAAGAGTTACAAACGCATGGCCAATGCGAAGAATTGTCGTTGAACTTTCTCTCTGAAGCGGCCGTGGCCGAGTATCTGACGACACGCTTTACTGTAGGGGCGCATGGCCAGCAGAGCAGCCAAGCCGAAGCTGCGCCCCTACGGGAGCTGGCACGACTGGTCCACCAGTGCACAGACGGCAATCCGTTGTTCATGGTTAATGTAGTGAATAATTTGCTCGCGCAAGGATTCATTATTCAGGCAGAGAGAGAGTGGAGCATCCAGGGTGACCTAGAGGTAATGAAGAGCAGGATACCTGAGAATTTACGGCAGATCATTGAGCAGCAGATTGATCGGCTCAGCAAAGAGGAACAGGAGGCGCTGGAGGCGGCCAGCGTAGCCGGAATGGAGTTCTCAGCCGCAGCAGTCGCGGCGGGATTAGAGATTGAGACGATACAGGCTGAAGAGCGGTGCGAAGGGCTGGCGCGGCGCCAGCAATTCCTCCAATCGCGGGAATTCAGCGAATGGCCCGACGGGACCGTCGCGGCGTGCTATGGGTTTATTCATGCCCTCTATCACAATGTGCTGTACGAGCGGATTACGGCAGGGAAGCGCGCCCAACTACATCAACAGATCGGCGAGCGGGAGGAAAAAGGATATAGTGATCGGGTGCAGGAGATTGCCGGAGAACTGGCAGTGCATTTTGAACGGGGACGGGATTATCGTCGGGTGGTGCAGTATCTGGGGCAAGCAGCCGAGAACGCTGGGCAAAGGGGTGGCTACCGGGAAGCGACTGGTCACCTCACAAAGGGGATAGCATTACTAAAGGCTTTGCCGGACACCGCCAAGCGCACGCAACAAGAGCTCGTTCTGCAAACCAGACTGGGACTCGCTCTACAGGTGGATAAGGGCGTCGCCGCCCCCGAGGCGGAAAGAGCCTATGCTCGTGCACGGGAACTGTGCCAGCAGGGAGGAGAGCCTCTGCAACTCTTCCATCTGTTGCGGGGATTACACAGCGTACATCAAGTGCGGGGAGAGTGGCAGAAGGCGCACGAGTTGGCCGAGCAGTGCCTCGGCTTGGCTCAGCAACTACAGGACTCCGCTTTGCTGATAGCAGCCCACTCCATGTTAGGAACCGTTTTAGCCTCCCTTGGAGAACTGGTTCCTGCTCGTGCGCATATCGAGCAAGGGATTGCTCTTTACGATCCTGATAAATACCCCCCGCTTCCAGGGGGTAGTCCCTCCTTTGCGACCTATTATGCAATGTATTGCCTCGTCCAGGTGGCTCCTATTCTGCTGGGGCTCGGCTATCCGGACCAAGCGCTCAAGAGGAACCAAGAGGCTCTTACTCTGGCCCAGGAGCAGTCTCATCCTTATCTTTTGACTCTTGCTGTATACGGGGCTGCTGAGCTTCATCTGATTCGCCAGGAGTGGCACCTCTCCCGAGACCGGGCAGAAGCAGTCCTCAGCCTCGCGACCACGCATGGGTTTACACAGTGGATAGCGATGGGGACGATCCTGCGCGGCGCGGCGCTGGCCGAGCAGGGGCAGATAGCAGAGGGCATGGCGCAAATACGGCAGGGGTTGGTTGCTTATCAAGCGACAGGGGCAGAGTGTGGACAATCTTTCTATCTTGCTTTGCTAGCCAGGGCCTATCGGAAGGCAGGTCAGGTCGAAGAAGGGCTGACTATGGTAGAGGAAGCATTGGCTGCCGCCTGCAAAAATGGCCAGCGGTTACAAGAAGCGTGGCTGTATTGGCTCAAAGGGGAGCTGACGCTTCAACAGTGCAAAGTTCAAGGTGCAAAGTGCAAAGTTGATAATCCGCAACTGGCGGCCGAGGAATGTTTTCGCAACGCTATTGCTACTGCTCAGCGCCAGAGCGCGAAATGGCTAGAACTGCGAGCGACAGTGAGCCTGAGCCGGCTATGGCAACAGCAGGGTAAATACGCGGAAGCACGACAGATGTTGGCAGAGATCTACGGCTGGTTCACTGAGGGGTTCGCTACCGTCGATTTGCTAGAGGCCAACGTATTGCTGGAGCAATTATCCTGATTGACCGACAGTGGAAGATAGCGGCACCATCACACTCAACGCCTGCGGCACGGCCTTGAGCACCACGGGCAGTGGGCCGATGCGCTCACCGTCAGCATAGATCTCACATGGAGTATCAGCACTAACAGTGATCTCTCGGCCACGCAACGTCTCGACTCCGGTATGATAGATATGCGTCCCGCGGAACACTCGCGGGAATACAGAGAGCAGTTCTAGCTTGCCCATCCCGTTGACAATACAGACATCCAGCAGACCATCATCCGGTCGAGCGGCAGGCACTAACGCCATGCCCCGTCCACAGCTCCAGGTATTGCCCACGGCAATGAGCCAACTGTAGCAGCGCCGTTCGTGGCCATCGCACGTCACGGTAAAAAAGAGAGGTTCAGTCGTAAAAACCGTGGTCACGGTCAGCACCGTATAGAGAGCACCCACTCGCAAGCGCCGGAACTGGTTTGCTTTACGGTTGACCTCGGTGGCAAATCCTATTGCGGCAATAGAGAAAAAATAACGCTCATTCGCTTGCCCGACATCAACGCGGCGGGCCTGGCCCTGCGCCAGTACGGTGCACGCCTGGGTAATATCGAGCGGAATCCCCAAGCCACGGGCAAAATCATTACCTACCCCGGCCGGGATAATTCCTAACACCGTGTCACTCCCGACTAATTCACTCGCGACCTGACTGATCAGACCATCCCCCCCTACCCCAACGACCAGCGGACAGTGATCGCGCACAGCCGCACGGGCAAATTCTCCTGGATCAGCCGATGACCGACTATAGAGTACTTCGTTGGCAAGGCCCTGCTCACGCAACGCGCGACTCACTTGCTCGGCAATTGCAGCTCCACGGCCTTTACCTGAAACCGGGTTGACAATAAGTAAGGCAGGGGTCGGGGGTCGGGGGTCAGGGATTAGTGTTTTACCAGAATTACTATTTATTTCTGTTTTCACTGGTCCCTGCCCCTCCTTTCTGATCCTTCTGGCTGAGAGCTGACCGTTGAGAGCTGAACACTTCTTTCAGCGAATCCCTCCGCGCTCGAGGTGGGCTTGCAAAAAATTCTGACTTCCTGCCGCGGCCATGCTGGCGGCTGCTGAGAGTTCTAGACAGAGCGCGGTCGCGGCGATGATCTGGGCAAAACGGTAGACCTTTCCCGGGCCCAGACAATCCATCAGTTGGAGATACGAGCGCGCGTGCGGCAGGCTGGTGCCGCCACCAACTGTGCCAACCTCTAGGCCAGAGAAGCGAATCGCTAAGTGAAGGCCATCTCCTGCACGGGTAACGGTCACCTGCGCCATACTACTGGTGCCGACCATGCCCAGATCCTGACCAGTCGCCGCGAAAATAGCGGCAATAGCCGAGGCTGGCGTAAACGCGAACGACTGCATACCGCTGGCATGCGCACCATGTAGACCGGTATGTTCCAAGGTCAGGACTTCTTCTGGACGGACGCGCAACACCCGTCGCAACACGTCCCCAGGCAGCGTTGCCTCAGCCAGGACGACCTTACCATGACCGGGAAATTGGAAGAAGGCATAGCTGGGCTTCTTGTCCCCCCCCATATTCGTTTCCAAGAATACATGGAGAGGAGTGACGCCAGTATCATGCGGGAAGCGCGCAAGCACGAATTCCTGGTTCAACGCGTAGGAGTTCCGCGTGATCATGTTCGGTCCACAGGCATCACCAGTGGTAAAACGATAAAGCAGGTGACACATCGGCCCCACTACATGAGTGTCGACTGCGCGGAGCACAGCGTGAGTGCTGACAAGATTTTTGTCAGTCCGGTCTCCTGAATCTGTCGTGGGACGACACGGCCTCTGCGCCGCAGCTCCCAGCCAAGCGGTCATCGCTGACTCTTGGTCCATCACCCAGCGCGCCAGTGTCAGCGCCTCTGTGGCTGAATGAAAGACGAAACAGGAGTCTCGTGTCATGCGATCGGCAAGGATATGCGTGCGCACCCCACCGGCCAGCGTTACAGCGCTGATCCCTCGCTGCACGGAGGCCGACAGTCCACCTTCGGTGTGAGCCAAAGGAACAAAGACCTGGTCGTCCGCCCTCGTTTCTTCTCGTACCGCCCCCGCAGCATCCAATATGTAATGCCCCAAGCTTACTGGCAAAGGACCAACTACGCCAACCGGCAGCACCACATGGCCAGAGAGACACTCCTGAAAGTCAGCCAGGCTCTCAACTGAGACAGGCCAGGTAAGGACATGATGATGGGTCGCGTCCCAGTGCGGCAGGGTCTTGAGAGACTCCTGACGGTGACGAATCGCCTCCGGACGATTCGCCCGCGGCCAGTGCGGCAAGGCGCGTGAGGCAGAACGGTTAGACTTCACTCTGCCTCGTCCTGCTCGGGGTCACGCATATGCAGCCGTCGGACCTTCTTTTCTATATCATCAGCCACCGCGTCAAACAGCAGCGTCTCATCAAGACCAATCATGGCGGCTCTTTCCTTCACGCCGTTGTAGATTGCCTTCATGAGGAACAGCAGTTCGTCGCGCATTTTGAGAAACGCCGGTCCGAGCTCGGGCTGCTGCGTCAGGATGGTTTTGAGGTAGAGTTCGGCAAAGGCCAAATGACGCGCCTCATCAAGCAGGATGCGGCTGCCGATCTGGGCAAAGAGCGAGTGCGGATGCCCCTTCACCAGGATGCTGTAGAAATGGCGAGCCAGGATATCACTCAGCAGGATGCCCCAGAGCCACTCTATCTTGTCACGGGATTTGAACAGACGGGCTTGATAGCGGAACATCTCTTTCAGCTCTCGGACTTCGAGCGGGCGCTGGTCTATTTTATGATAGAAGCGGGTGAGAGTTTCGAAATGACGCGCTTCATCAAGCAGAAAGGTCGCCAGGTACAGTTGCGCTTCGGTCTGATGGGCAGCAAAAAATTGCGGGATCACCGAACTGGCCCCGATCATGGCGGCCTGCTCGCCCAGGTACACTGGAGTCAGTACATGAGCCAACGCCCTGCGCTCGTGCGCATCAAGCAAGAGTGGGCGTTCCCAGTCGATCTGCGCCGTCGACCACTGACCTTCCACCCCCTTGCGAAAGAGTTCCATCAACTTCGTGTTGTCAACGCGGGGAAACACCCGAATCACAGTCCACCACTCTCCCTTTTCCCGACCTGCACAGCTAATTCCGACGGGGCAGCATCCATATAGCAACCCCGCGCACATTGCTCAAGCGAAAAATCTTTCTGTCACGCCGAATACCGCTGCCTTTTCTCGTCATTGCGCGAAGAGGGTTCGCTATTTGCACGCAGCGGCTCCCCCTCGTCTTGTTGATTCAGCCATAAGAGCGCCCGCGAGAGGTACTGAAAGCTCGAGAGCGTGACCGCACCACCGGCCAGAATCAACGAAGCATTCCACAGCAGGGGAAAGCGCCAGACAGGGTTATGTAAGGCAATGAGAGTCAGGGTCACGGTCAGTAATTGAAAGAACGTACTGGCTTTCCCTACGAGGGTCGGTCGCACAGCCATAGAATGACCCGTAAAAAAATACAGCATCGCGAACCCAATCAGAATGATGACATCACGGCTGATCACCAGGATCGCTAACCAATGCGGCACAAAGCCGAGAAAGGCCAGGATAATAAAGGAACTCATTAATAACAGTTTATCAGCCAGCGGGTCGATGTAGGCGCCAAAAGCGGTGTGGGAATTGGTCAGCCGGGCTATAGCGCCATCGAGCGAGTCAGTTGCTCCAGCCACGACAAAGACCAACAGGGCTTCGCTATACCGCCCGTCCGTCAGCAAAATGAGAAACACCGGGATCGCGCCGATGCGGAGGAGCGTCAGCAGGTTGGGCAGATTGAGGATCGATGAGGAAAGCACCCCGGCCCTTTCTACAGTAGCTTGAGCATCACTAAACGTTCTCAACGGCAAGCAACTTCCGCAACTGCCCAGCCACTTTACGTGACATGAGGGCAGTAACGCTCACAGCCGTGTCAGTATAGGCTTCTTCTATCACTTTGCCGCTTCGGCGCAACCAAGCGAGCACCTTCCCTGCGGCCAAGGGCAGGTCGATATGCACGAGTTCGCGACCATGCTCCAGACGCCGCCCGATCGCGGTGAGCAGAGGTGTCAATCCCGCGCCGGTCAGCGCAGAAATGGCAAATGCCGGTTCTTCCCTGTCCCCCTCGTGCTGGGCGACAGGTAGCCGCTGCCAAGGTTGCTCGGTATCCACCTGCTCGGCGGGCAAGCGGTCAATCTTATTGAACACGGTCAGCATCGGTTTTTCTCCGGCGCCAATTTCCTCCAATACGCGCTCCACCACAGCACGCTGCTCAGCCCAACGCGGATGAGTCGCATCTACGATATGCAACAGCACGTCAGCCGTCCGCACTTCTTCGAGTGTGCTCTTGAAGCCGTCTACCACTTGGTGCGG
>JACQEL010000954.1 GCA_016200595.1 Deltaproteobacteria bacterium | reverse complement strand
GGCCAGGTGCGTCGGCGCTTAATTGAACTCTGCCGTCCACGAATTTCTCGCGATAAGCCTTGCCCCGTTAGTGAACAGGAATTCGCTAACGCCGCGTGATCCCACTGATTCTCTCACTTCGCAAACCGGAAACTACAGTTACTAAGGCTAGAGAGGTTTTCAGCTGACGAGGTTGTTTGCACTTTGGCGGCAACCGAGACAGTAGAGGTGCCCTGATTGCGGATAACTTTGCCCGTGATTGTCTTTCCAGTGTATGTCCGATCAAAGAACGGGGAGACGTAGCGTTTGGCTTTCGCATTCAATGGCTGGACCCAATCAGCACCCCTTAATTAAGCGTTAGGCATGCTGGCGTGGGACCTCTGTGAGTCAGGACTGCGCGGCGATAGCCTGTGCAGCCTCCGCGGAGGTGCGTACTGGCACGATATCGAACGAGCCGAGGTCCTTCCAGTTTTCTAACCACACGGCGAAGAGGGCAGGATCGTCGGTGCGCATCAGTTGGTAGCAAGTCTTGAAGTCCAGATCGACCCAGCTCGAGATATACTCCAGTCCAGCAGGAAGCATCCGGCCTTTTTCGCGCGCACGCCGATAAATCTCCGGAGCCGCACCGTCGTAGAAGTGCTCGATAACCATGTAGAGCATCTGCGCTGTCTCCTTCGTCGCCCAAGCCGCGGTAAGAACCTCTGCCTCAGGCTAAAAGAACGAAGGACGGATCAGAATGGTTTCTTCGCGTCCCGCTCCGACGGAAATCATCTTCACTGGCACCCCAATGAGTTGTTCGATCCGTTCAACATACCGCCGGGCGTTAGCTGGTAAGGCGTCAAGACTGCGCAAGTCAGTCAGCCGTTCTGACCATCCCGGCAGCTCTTCATAAATCGGCGTGAGTCCCTCAAGAACCTGGATACTTGCCGGCATCTCATCATAGTGCCGCCCCTGATAGTCGTAGCCCGTGCAGATACGCAGCGTCGGGAAACCACTCAGCACGTCGATCTTGGTGAGCGCGAGGCTGTTGAGGCCATTGAGGCGGGCCGCCGTGCGGACGACAACGGCGTCGAACCACCCGCAGCGCCGCGGCCGACCCGTCACCGAGCCAAACTCCCCACCGTCATGCCGCAGCTTCTCACCTTCAGGGCCGAACAGTTCCGTGGGAAAGGGTCCGCTGCCGACCCGGGTGGTGTAGGTTTTGGAAATGCCGATGACATTGTGAATCTGTTGCGGAGCAACGCCCGCTCCGGCACACACTGCTCCTGAGACCGTATTCGATGAGGTCACAAATGGATAGGTGCCATGATCGACATCGAGCATCGTCCCTTGCGCTCCCTCGAACAGCACTTTGCGGCCACGGGAGATTTCTTGATGCAAGTAGCGCGAGGTATCGATCACATACTGCGCCAAACGCTCGCGTAAGCGACAATAACCGTCAAAGATTTGCCCATAGTCCAACGCCTGTTCCTTCAGAATAGAACCCAGATAGATATTTTTCTCTTGCAGGTTGTGCGCGAGCTTTTCGCTGAACACTTTCTCATCGAGCAGGTCGATAAAACGCACCCCTACCCGCGCCATCTTGTCTTCGTAGGTTGGACCAATACCACGACCGGTGGTGCCGATGCGACCCTCTCCGCGCAAACGCTCACGCGCCAGGTCGATCGCTTTATGGTAGGGCATAATCAGATGCGCGGTTTCGCTGATCTTGAGGAACGCCGGGTCGAGGAGACACCCCTGCTGTTGTAGAGTATCGATCTCCTCCACCAACACTTGCGGATCAACCACTACACCGTTGCCGATGACGCAGACCTTGCCGGCATGCAGCACCCCAGAAGGAATCAGGCGCACGATGGTCTTTTTCCCGCCAACCACCAGGGTGTGACCCGCGTTATTGCCGCCCTGAAAGCGGACAATGACATCGGCTTCGCGGGCCAGTAAATCGACGACCTTCCCCTTACCTTCATCTCCCCACTGGACACCGACCACGACTAATGTACTCATAACCTGCTTCCTTACAGCCGGATCAGTTGGGCCGATACGATCGGGGCCAAGGTACGCAACTCAGCCAGTATTTCGGGCGGCACTTGGCCATCAACGTGAATCAGCGAAATTGCCATCCCACCAACGCGCTCACGACCGAGTTCCAGACCGGCAATGTTAATGCCGCGCTGACCGAGCAAGGTGCCAACCGCGCCCACCACGCCAGGGACATCTCGATTGTGGAGCACCAAAATATACCCCTCAGGCACGGCTTCGAGATAAAAATCGTTCACCCGCACCAGACGCACAGCCTTGTTACTGAACACTGCCCCCCCAACCACGTTGGCGCTCGTCGCGCCGACGACACGCACGACCATCGAATTGAGAAAGTCGCTGGGGCGGCTGCTGCGCGACTCCACGATCCTAATGCCACGCTCGCGCGCGAGATGCGGAGCATTCACATAGTTCACCGCCGACTCGAGAAAAGGACTCAATAAGCCGCGCAGGACCGCCGCGGTAGCCGGCGCGCTATCGTATTCAACAATGTCACCGCTATATTCAACTTGCACTTCCAACGGCGCTTCGGCGGTAATCTGGGCAAGAAAGCTGCCCAGCTTTTCTCCCAGGACCAGGTACGGTTGCAAGATCTCTACCATTTTGGGCGTCAGCGCTGGGAAGTTGACGGCATTCTGAATGACCCCGCGCGTGAGGAAAGACGCCACCTGGTCGGCAATGGCTATGGCGACGTTGATCTGTGCCTCGTCTGTGGCGGCACCGAGATGCGGAGTGCAAATCACTTGGGCATGCTGGAGCAAAGGGTGGGTCGGCGGCGGCGGCTCTTGGACGAAGACATCTAAGGCTGCCCCGGCGACCTTGCCACTGTTCAATGCCTGCAGTAAGGCCTCCTCATCGACAATCCCACCGCGGGCACAGTTGATGATGCGCACGCCTTTTTTCATCTTGGCAAAAGCCGTTGCGCGAATCAGACCGCGCGTTTCCTTGGTCAGCGGCGTATGCACCGTAATAAAGTCGGCTTGGGCATACAGTTCGTCCAAGGTGGCCAATTCCACCCGTAACTTGGCCGCCGCCTCCGAGGCGATAAACGGGTCGTAGGCAACGACCCGCATTTTCAGTCCCAGCGCCCGCTCGGCGACGATCGCGCCAATATTCCCGAGACCGATCACACCCAGGACTTTATTACAAATTTCACTTCCAGTGAATTTCTCTCGCTCCCACTGTCCAGCCTTGAGCGACGCGTTCGCCTGCGGGATGTTGCGCGCCAGGGCCAGCAACAGCGAGAGCGCATGCTCGGCGGTCGTCACGTTGTTCCCCCCAGGGGTGTTCATCACGACGATGCCGCGCTTGGTGGCAGCCTCGACATCGATATTATCGACCCCAATCCCGGCACGACCCACGACACGCAGATTGGTCGCCGCGGCCAGCGCGTCCTTAGTGACGCGGGTGCCGCTGCGAATAATCAGCCCCTCATACGGCGGAATCTGGCGCACGAGTTCCTCAGGGGAG
>JACQEL010000004.1 GCA_016200595.1 Deltaproteobacteria bacterium | reverse complement strand
CTAGCTTTCACCCTGGCCCTCCTCTGGTGTCTGGTCGCCACCACACACCCGTCTGTAGTTTGCACGGAGGGCCGATTTTACTGCTTCTGTTCTGCGTCTCGCTACATCAGGACAAAATTACACCCCATTGACTATCAGTATTGTTACTGTTCATGGAGACGTTGCTGACTAGAAAGGACGCCGCATGGCTGGACCGCAGATTATTGGCCCGACTTCCCACTACTATTATTCTCAGCGCCTCAAGCTCCAGTACGTAGACTGGGGCAATCCCGGCAAGCCGCTCTTGGCCCTGATTCATGGTGGACGAGATCACTGCCGCAACTGGGACTGGGTCGCCCAGGCGCTGCGAGATGACTACCACATTATCGCGCCTGATCTACGGGGACACGGCGACTCGGAATGGGCGCAGGGTAGTGAATACGCCATGATCGAGTACGTGGTGGATATTACCCAGCTCTTGTCGCAGCTTGATTCTTTCCCAGTGACGCTGATCGGTCACTCGCTCGGCGGCGGGATCGTGCTGCAGTACGCTGGGGTATATCCAGACAAGGTAAAGAAGGTCGTGGCGATCGAGGGGCTCGGTCCACCGCCCCACATGCTTCAGCAGCAGTCAAAGCACGCCCATGAGCGCATGCAGTTATGGATATCGCAGATGCGTGATCTAGCCGGCCGGCTGCCACGCCGCTACAAGACTCTGGATGAAGCGGTGCAACGCATGCGCGAGGCGAACCCGCGCCTCAGCCAGGAGCAGGCCTACCATCTCACTCTCCATGGAGCCAACCGTATTGAGGATGGTACGTATACCTGGAAGTTCGACAATTATGTCCGTGCGCAGTCGCCCTATCGCTTCAACGTCGATGACGCCTGGGAGATCTGGGGCCGGATCACCTGCCCTACCTTCTTGATCCGCGGAGGAGAGTCGTGGGCTTCAGACCCGGAGAAAGATGGCCGCGCTAAGGCGTTCCAGAATCCCACGGTGGTCACCATTCCCAATGCCGGGCATTGGGTCCACCACGATCAGCTCGCCCATTTCTTGCGGGTGGTGCGAGAGTTTTTGTACACCTAGTACTTCGTCAGTGTGAACATGAGGGGTTGTCATTGCGAGCGCAGCGAAGCAATCTCGGTGCGGGGACCGCCGGTGAGCGAGATTGCTTCGTCGCGGAGCCTGTCCTGAGCGGAGCGCAGCGGAGTCGAAGGGCTCCTCGCAATGACTGACCCCCCAAAACTACCTGGATGGACTACTAGTCGCCCGTCAAGCTCCAAAGTTGACGATCTCGTTCCCAGGCTTTGCCTGGGCCTGAGGAAATTTCTTGTCGTCTGAGTTAGGAGGCCAGGACGATCGGCGAGAGCACCTTTTCCTGGAGCCAGGCGGAGAGATCACCGAGGCTACGGGCATTGATCTCATGCCCCATCTCATACTCACGATAAGTGACTGGCACTCGTAGGTCTCGGAGAGTTTCGACCGATTGACGAGCGCGGCCAACATCCACCAACTCATCACGGCCGCCATGCTGGACTAACACCGGTAACTGTTCGGTCGCCGGCACGTCGGGCAGCATCGATAACAAATCTTTCGGCAGCCACGAACTGAGCACCGCCAGGGCCGCGAATCGGTCAGGCTCGCCGAGAGCCAAGCTGTATGCCATCACCCCACCTTGGCTAAAACCGAGCACAGCCAGTTTTCTACTATCAATAGGATAGCGCTGCAGCGCATCTTGTAAAAATGCTTGCAGTTCCTCGCGCGCGGTCAGGACTGCTTGCATATCAAACATGCCGCTCCCGACGAAAGGATACCAGCCATATCCTACAGCGCCGCCACCCAAGGAGACCTGCAGCGGACCTTGCGGACAGAGCATGAGGAATTGTCCGCCACAGAGGTGAGGCGCAAGACCTAGTAGATCGAGCGCATTCGCTCCAAAGCCGTGCAAGGTAAGCAGTGTCGGATGCGGGCCCGTGCCTTCAGGCTCGAAGATCGTATGGATCAGGTTCATGCTTTCCTCCCTATGGGCAGTGTTGTGTCACAGCTACCTGAAAAACGAGAAAAAAGACAGAGACAGGGACAGACAGAGAAAAGAGAGACAGAGAAAGGAGACAGAGACCGCCCTCCTCCTTCTCTGTTTCTTCTTATCTCTCTATCTCTGTCTCAAATCTCTGTCTTGTTACACTAGTCTGCTGCGCGCTGCCCAGGTTGAGGTGCCTCACTTTCTCTGGTCTCGTGAATCCAGTCTTTGACCCACGGCAGAAGAGCGAACGCCGGCCAAGCCAAAAAGAAGGTCGCGGTGAAATACGCGGCGTAGCCCACATGCTGAGTCACCAGCCCCGAGAACGCGCCAGAGAGCGAGCGGGTCAGCCCAAAGAGCGCACTCAGCAAGGCGTACTGCGTGGCCGCCTGGGTTTTGTCACAGATACTCATGAGAAAAGCCAGGAAAGGCGAAGTGCCGAGCCCGCCACAGAAAGACTCAATCACCGACGCGCTATACATCAGCGATGACGAAGGAGGGAGAGCCGCCGCCGTCGCGTAGGCGAGATTCGAGGCGGCCTGCGCGATCCCCAGCACCCACAGCGCGCGGAACAATCCCCACGATTTCGTGAGTTTTCCCCCCAGCAAGGCGCCGGCGATTGTACTCACCACCCCAATCGTCCCCGGAATAGCGCCAATTTGCAGAGGAGTGAAATGCCGGTCCACCCAGAAAGGGCGCACCATCGGGCCTAGCGCCATATCCCCAAGCTTAAAGGTGAGGACGAAAAGCATAACATACACGACCCCAGGTCGTTGCCAGAACCCCTGCAGCGGCCCAATGATGGCATGCTCTACCACCGCTGTCCAATTCTCCTGCGGTGATTGGGTCAGAGCAGTCTCGGGTGCCTGGCTAGACAAAAGGGCTGATCCCGCCAGGAGAGCCGCCGCCGCGGCAAAGGCAAATCTCCAGCCGATCAAACCGGCAAGCGCGACAAAGACTCCACCGGCGCAAATCAGCGCCACGCGGTACGTGCTGACTCGTACGCCGTTGGCCGGCCCCATCTCGTCTTCATCTAACAGCTCGATAGTATAGGCATCGATGGCAATATCCTGAGTGGCAGAGAAGACAGCCAAGGCGATGAGGAAGACCCATAGTGCCGCGCTGGATTGAGCCGGTTCGAGTAAGAGAAACAAACCAAGATCAAGAGCCAAAAGCCCCTGGCAGATCACAATCCAGGTGCGCCGTTTTCCCCACACATCCACCGCTGGCGCCCATAAGAACTTCAGCGTCCAAGGCAGGCCAGCCAGGCTGATCAGACCAATATCGGCCAGGCTCACTCCATGCGTGCGGAAGTACACAGGAAACGCATCAAATAATAATCCAAAGGGAAACCCTTCGGCGAAGTAGAGAATTGCGACCCAGGTCAGTTTGGTGCGGGTGGAGAGGGGTTCGGACATGAGTAGTCAGTTTCGCTCTCTTGTTGACAGGAAAATTAAAGAGAGAGGAGCGTGAGTCCGGTGATGATATGGAAATGTCGTTGGTTTCCTGTCAAGAGAGGTATCCGACGAACCAGAGCGGAGGCGGCAATGAGAGCATCTTCACGTTCCAGCACAGGATACTGTTGCCGCAGTTCTGTGTAGCGGGCAGTAATATTGTGATTCCGCTTGATACCAATCTGGTGGTAGCGCCTGAGAAGAGCGAGAATTGCTCTTCGCTCTCGGTT
>JACQEL010000003.1 GCA_016200595.1 Deltaproteobacteria bacterium | reverse complement strand
TGAACAGGCGGCGCCGTTTGCCATATTTGTCGCAAAATTCGCGCAGAAACTGCTGCGCCATGGGGGCAATAGCTTCCCGCCGCTCGCGCAAGGGCGGAATATGAATACGGATGACATTGAGCCGGTAGAACAGATCTTCCCGAAACCGGTGGGTGCGCACGGCCTCGTCCAAGTCGACATTGGTGGCGGCCACCAACCGCACATCCACCTTTATTTTGCGGGTGCCGCCCAGGCGGCGGAACTCTCGTCGCTCTAACGCGCGGAGCACCTTGGCCTGACAGGCCAACCCCATCTCGTTCACCTCGTCAAGAAACAGCGTGCCCTGATGGGCGAGTTCGAACACTCCCAGCTTGCGCTCGTCGGCGCTAGTGAAGGCGCCTTTCTCGTGGCCAAACAGCTCGTTCTCCAAGGTGTCGCCCGAAAGCGTGGCACAATTGATGGGCACGAACTCATGCGCGTGACGGGGGCTCAGCTGGTGAATGGCGCGCGCACCTATTTCCTTACCCACCCCGCTCTCCCCGGTCAGCAGCACGTTGGCGTCAGACGGGGCGACGCGAGCCACCAGGTCCAGCACCTCACGCATGAGCGTTGAATGCACGACCACGGCGTCACCGAGGATCGGGACTTCCACGATGTGGCGTTCCCCGTTCTCAGGAATGAGGCTCAGGTCTGCCTGTGGGTGAAGCTCGGTCCCGTTGCCCATGTGCGTCTCCTTCGCGTTGCGGCCGACTATCGGCATTGCTCCTCTCTCCGGCCCAGCAGCCGTAAAAGCGCATCCAGAATCGTCAGAGGATGAGGAGGGCAACCGGGGACGTACAGGTCAACCGGAACGGTCGAGTCGGCTCCGTTGTAGACTTCCGGGTGATCGATGAAAGGACCACCGGAAATGGCACAGGCACCCACGGCGATCACGATTTTCGGGGCTGGCACGGCATCATAGGTCTTTGTGAGCGCTAGGCGCATATTTTTCGTCACCGGCCCAGTGATGAGCAGCCCATCTGCATGGCGTGGCGAGGCGACGAACTGGATACCGAACCGGCCCAGGTCAAACACCACGGTGTTGAGGACGTTCACGTCTGCCTCGCAGGCATTACAGCCGCCCGCACTGACCTGACGGAGCTTGAGCGAGCGGCCAAACAGGCGGCGGGCTTTGTCATCAAGCGCCTGTGCAAGTCGCAGGGTGTTTCCCTTCATCACTAGGTCATCGCGCGTCCTGGTCCCGAGCTGATACTCCTGGGTGTAGCGGATCGCACCCTGGGGACAAGCTTGCTCACATTCTGTACAGAAGAGACAGCGCCCCAGATCGAGCTTGACCCCCGTCTGGTCCCGTGTGATCGCATCTGTGGGGCACGCGTTGGCGCAGAGGCGGCAGTCAGGCGGACATTTCTGTTGATCCACTATCGGACGGCCGCGAAGGCGGTCCGGCAGTGTGGGTTTCTGTGCCGGGTAAGCGAGCGTGCGATGCCTCTGCTGCAGGCGAGTTCTCAAGACTTTGAGCATAGACGAGCCTTACAAATCGTGTCCACAGTATGAGAGATTAAAACTCTTGTTACACAGCGGAAAATCTGAAATCTGCTGATTGCGCTGTGCCAGGGCGAGCCCCATCCAGTTGTGAAACGAGGGATCGATGACCTTGTATGCAGAGAGCTGGCCCTGCGTGTCTGTGACCGCGACGTGACAGATTTCACCTCGCCAACCCTCGACGAGCGAGACGGCGACGCGATCGGGACTGAGGGCACCCAGCTCTCCGCGCGAGGGGCCGTCCGAGAGCACCGCCAGCTGCTCGCGCACGAAGGCGGCCGACCGCTGGATCTCCAACCACCGCACATAGGCCCGAGCAAAGACATCTCCGGTATGCCAAGTGGACACCGGAATATGGGCAAAGCGAAAGATCCCGGACGGGAACTCGTGGCGCACATCGCGCTCCACGCCACAGGCACGCGCCGCGGGTCCGACCAATCCGAGTGTCTCACAGGTTTCACGCGAGACTGTTCCCGTCTCCTCAAACCGCGCCAACACTGATGGCGTATCCCACAGGAGGCTGACCGCACTGGCAACGTCACTGAGCGCGCGCTCCAGCCGTTCAACGAGCTGCGAGATCCGAGACCTATCCACGTCGAATCCGACACCGCCAGGTCGGACCAGCCCGCGGCCGAATCGGCTGCCGCAAATAAGCGCAGTCAGGTTGAGAAAATCACCACGAATGCGCCCACAGTACGCTGCTGTTGGCAGGTAGCCCACGTCACCCGCGAGCGCGCCTAGATCGCCGGTGTGATTCGCGAGACGTTCAAGTTCGAGGGTGATGCCGCGGAGCGTTTGTGCCCGGGCCGGGACACCATACTCAGCGAGCGCTTCAAGCGCTTGACAGTACGCCGTGGCATGGCCAACCGAGGTGTCGCCAGCGAGCGTCTCCATGTAATGGACCGTGCGCTTGGTCGGCCCACCCACGAGCGCCCGCTCCACGCCACGGTGTTGGTAGCCGAGCGAAATCTCGAGATGCAACACCTGTTCGCCATGACACTGGAAACGGAAGTGACCAGGTTCGATAATGCCCGCGTGCACCGGCCCGACGGCAACCTCATGCACCTCTTCCCCTGCGACACGGAAGAAGTTGGTGACACTGGGGAGGAGTTCTCCGTCTTGAGCAGGGGACCAGACGTGCTGACCGTGACGGTACGCCGCATGGAAGCGGACCGGCTTGAGCCAGGGGTGCCCCTCCGGCCGGACGCTCCACTGCTCAGCGATCTCCCGCTCAAACCAGTGTGCCTGTGGGCATTCAGGGGTGAGCGCTGGATAGGCATCAGTCACCGCAGTTGACACCAGCGAAAGCATGCCAGTTTCCCCAGAGGCCACTACTGCGATCAGCTGCACCGCTCCTGTCTCGCACGGACGCCCAAAGAGCGCGGCCAAGCGCCCTCCCTGTTCTACGCTGGTGATGACGGCCTCTCTGAACTCAGCCATGCTGAGATGAGGAACCGCTTGGAGCAGCGCTGTCTCGCCGTGATGAATCGAGAGCCCCGTTGGCGTCGGTATCTGTTTCACTTCAACACCTGAGCCGCCTCGTGAATCGTCTGGCGTAAGGCTGGTGGCAGGTACAGTCCAAGGATGAGGACCAAAAGGCCGAGCGCCACTGCTGGAATCACACTCAGCACCGGCTCTTTCCTCACTGTCATGCGCTGGCCTCCATGCACTGGTGCACCCTGCGCCATTCTGAGCATAGCGGTCGCCATGCCGACAAAGACGACGGCCAAGAGCACAAGATAAGCGACTGCTACGCCGTTCCGGCCCTGATCTAAGGCCGCTTTCAGAATCGTGAACTCACTCAAGAACGGACCGAATGGGGGGGAACCGGTAATGGCGAGAAACCCTGCGACCCAGAGGAGTCCAGAGAGGGGTAGTACGTGCAGCACTCCCTGGACCTCCGTAGTCGATTTTGACTGATACACAGTCAAAATGTTCCCTGCCACCAAGAACAGCATCGCTTTGGTCAGGGAGTGATTGACGGCGTGCAACATTGCTCCAAACGGTCCGCTTCCGCCCAGCCCGACGCCCAGCGCCAGAATGCCCATGTGCTCAACGCTCGAATAGGCCAGCAGACGCTTGTAGTCGGTCTGGCCCAGGATAAACACCGCTGCGAACGCCATGGAGAGCAGACCAAACCCGGTGAGCAGGTCCTGACCAAAGGCAGCTTGCCCGGCAGCGGCACTCACCTGCTGCGCCCGGATAATGCCCAAGAACGCGCAGTTCAAGAGTGCGCCAGAAAGCAGCGCAGAAACGACGGACGGCGCTTCGCTATGGGCGTCCGGCAGCCAGGTATGCAGCGGGGCCAACCCCATCTTGGTCCCGTACCCTACCAGGAAGAGCAAGAATGCCGCTTTCAGCCAAGCCTCATGCAACTGAGCGGCATGCTGTACGAGTTCGCTCAGCACCAGCGGGACGGCGGAACCCTCAGAGTTGGTGGCTGCGACGGCCAGGAAGAAGTTCCCCAGCAACGCCAACGCAATCCCCACTGAACAGATCAACAAATACTTCCAGGTGGCTTCGAGCGAGCGATGATGGCGGTGGAAGTAAATGAGAGGTGCACTTGCCAGTGTGGTGGCTTCGATCGCCACCCATAGGAGTCCGAAGTGGTAGCTGCAGCTCACCAACGTCATAGCCGCCAGAAAGAGCAACAAGCTGGCGGTAAAGCTCGCTTCCGGTGCGTTGGCGAACAGCAAGCCTTCCTCAAAGTCCGTGCGCGCGGCCTGACTTTCGTGGCGGAGGTAGCCGAGTGTGTAGAGTGCCGCCGCGAGAAATAACACGCTGGTTATGCTCAACACCAACCGCCCGGGCGCGTCGAGCAATAACCACCCGCCGAACATGGGCGCCGGCGCAACCCCCCAGGTCGCTGCGGTCATCCCTGTATGGACGATCGCCGTCATCAGCAGGAGCGTGCGCCGCAGCCAGTCTGCCTGGATAGCAAAGGCGGCAATCCCCGCCAGCGTAGGAACCAGCAACAACGGGCCTATCATGATACCCAGTCTCGCAGTGTCGCCAGTCGATCCGTATCAATGTGGTCGAATTCCCGGTTGATATGGAAGATGGCAATCCCCATCACGAACACCGCGACGAAAACGTCCAGGAGCACACCAAGTTCGACCACGACCGGCGCTCGTTGCACGAGTCCCACGCCGAAGGCGTAAATGCCATTTTCGAGCACGAGATAACCGAGCACTTGCGTGAGGGCTTTTTTCCGGCTGACGATAACCAGCAGCCCGACCAAGATCGAGAACAGCGCCACAGGCACTATGAGAGACGACAGCGGCTGAGTTGGGAGAGGCAGGCGTGCACTCAGCCCGAGGGAGACCCCTAACGCCACCGTCCCGACGAGGATCGATAAGTTATACCCGACGTACGGCTCGATCTCGTGACGCACGTTCGCCTCCCGCAGGGCGCGAGTCAAGAGCCACGGAAACACGACCCCTTTCACCCCCGTGCTCACCAACGCGAGGAGCAGGATGCGCACCGTCACTCCCTCTTCATGGGTGAGCAAGGTTAAGACGCCTAAGAGTACCCCCTGGACAGCGACGACACGGATGCAGGCAGCAAGCCGACTTGATCCGAGCAGCAAGAAATTGCCCAAGACCAGCACTATCAAGATCGTATCTATCCACACGTTCACTCCCTCACCTCAAGACCAAGACTAGGGCGAGCGCTGCGAGTACGCTGGCGCCTACCAGTAGTTGCGGCACACGGACGAGCCGCAGCCGCGCCATGCAGGACTCAATGAGACCGGTCAGAATTGCGAGTCCCACCATGCCGGCAACTGCCACGATGCTATTGAGCCACAGTTGGCCGCTGCGCAGAGGAAAGATGATTCCGATGAGCAGCGCCCCTAGCAGCCAGAGTTTCAGAGCACTGCTATACAGAATAAACGCAAAATCCGGCCCGCTGTGGTCAAGCACCATGACTTCATGGATCATGGTCAGTTCAAGGTGGGTGGTTGGATCATCGACTGGGATGCGTGCGTTCTCAGCCAGGAACACGATCAAGAAGGCTGCTGCGAGCAGCGCGAATGCAGGGCCACCTTGCCCCCAGCCTCTCAGTGTGATTCCTGAGAACATCGCAGAAATGGAGAGCGTTCCCGTACACCGAGCGAGTGTCGCCAGTCCAAGAAAGAGGGCTGGCTCGACGAGGGCCGCAAATGTCACTTCACGGCTTGCCCCCATACCCTCAAAGCTGGAGCCCGTATCCAGCGCGGCAATCACCGTGAAGAAGCGCACTAATCCCAACAGATAGGCGAAGAGGACCAAGTCGCCCGGAAAGGCGAGCAACGCCGGCGCTCCCCCGAACGGCACGAGCGCCACTGCCACAAGGACGGCGGCCAGCCCGACTACCGGACCAGTGCGAAAGACCCAGGTAGTGGTGCGGCTGTACACTGCCCCCTTCTGGAGGAGTTTCCAGAGATCGGCGTACGGTTGCCGCACCGGTTGGCCAACACGCCCGGCGACGATCGCCTTCGTACGGTTGATCACACCAACAAGCAGTGGAGCAAGGACCAAGGCCAGTAGTGTATGGAGGGCTGACACGAGAGCCATGAACTATCCCAGCTTCCAGACCAGCAACACTAGGAGCGTCACAGCGATGTACAGAATGTAGAGATGCACTTGCCCATGCTGCAGCCACCGCAGCCACGACAGCAACCATTGAATACCGGTAAAGACGGGACGATACAGCGAGGTGCTGCACACGTCGTCAGTTTCAGTCGCCAGTGAGGCGGTGTGTGGGAACAGGCCTTGAACGGACAAGACACGGGAACGGGTACGGAGAAAGAGCCGGAAAATCTCGGTCAACGGCTGCGCGAAGGAGGAGGCAGTGTATTGCATACGCGGGGTTGGCTGGGCGTAGCCACAATCCCACGTCCCGTGTTCCGCGACTGAGCGATCTGCCAGCAACCAACGTCGGAGCCCGCCGAGCACAAGTGTGAGGCAGATGAGGCCAAAGGTAGCGAGGACAACGAACCACAACGGTCCAGTCGCAGACCGCAAGTGGGTTTGGACCTGATCTTCCGGCAGACCAGTGATACTGCTGAGCGGAGAGGCCAACGCCGCAACGACCGCCGGTGCACACAACCCTACAAACACGCAGCTCCCGGCGAGGAGAAGCATCGGTAGGCGCATGGCGAGACCCACCTCATGGGCGTGGGCGGCATGCTCACTACGGGGCTCGCCTAGAAAGACAACCCCAAAGGCTTTGGTAAAACATGCCGCCGCGAGGCCGCCAATCAACGCTAACCCAGCAATCACCCCCAGGGCAACCACTGCACTGGTGCCTTCGACAGATGTCACACTGTGAAACGCCCCCAGGTAAATCAAGAACTCGCTGATAAACCCGTTGAGCGGCGGCAGACCGCAGATCGCCACCGCGCCCGTCAGAAACGCCGCGCCTGTCCAAGGCATCCGTTTGAGGAGACCCCCCAGGTGGTCAATCTCCCGCGTGCCGGTGGCATGCAGTACGGCGCCGGCGCCCAGGAAGAGGAGGCCCTTAAACAGGGCGTGATTCAGCACGTGGAGCAAGCCGCCGGCGAACCCGAGCACCGCTAGGGTAGGAGATCCGCTGCTGAGGCCAATGACTCCTACACCAAGGCCCAGGGCGATGATGCCGATGTTTTCCACGCTGTGATAAGCCAGGAGTCGTTTCAGGTCATGCTGGGCGAGGGCAAAAAGTACACCGAAGACACCGGACGTCACGCCAATGCCGCAGAGCACCCAACCCCACCACGCTGGAGGTGCACCAAGAAACGTCAGCGTGCGCAGAAGACCATAGATACCGGTTTTGATCATCACCCCGGACATGAGCGCGGACACATGGCTGGGCGCAGCCGGGTGTGCGTCCGGCAGCCAGACGTGGAAGGGCATAACCCCGGCCTTGGTCCCAAAGCCGATCACGGCGAGCAGAAACACCACGTTTGTCAACGAAGAGATGGACGAGAAGTGGTCGAAATCGAGAGAACCACGGCCCTGGCCCAGCAAGACGAACAGCGTGAGTACACAGGCCGTGCTCAGATGGGTGGCCACCAGGTAGATCCACCCAGCCTCACGCACAGTGTGCTCCTCATCTGCGAACGTGACTAAGAAAAATGAGGTGAGGGCCATCACTTCCCACGCCACGAGGAAGAGTACCCCGTTGCGGGCGATCACGACTAGTACCATGCTGGCCACCAGCAGCGTGAAGAAGAACCACGGCGCACCGAGGGATTTTTCCTCGCGATAGGCGAGCAGATAGGTGCCGCCGTAGATGGCGGCTAGGGCAGAGAGGAGAAAG
>JACQEL010000901.1 GCA_016200595.1 Deltaproteobacteria bacterium | reverse complement strand
GATTTAGCGAAAAACGCCACGTGTATCTAGCAGTGGCAAATCGGCGGTTGCTATGCTCTAATCGCCGCCGAGGAGGAAAGCCATGGAAACGTTGAAAGATCAGGCGGCGATCGTCGGCATCGGCCACACCGAATATTCCCGCGACTCGGGCCGCAGCGAGATGAGTTTGGCGGTTGAAGCCATCCGCAACGCGATTGTTGATGCCGGACTCAAGCCGGCCGACATCGATGGTATCGCGAAGTATGGCATGGATAACAATAATGAAATCGATATTGCCGCGAACTTAGGGATTCCAGCCCTGCGGTTCTTTGGTGAGGTCGGGTATGGTGGTGGTGGTGGGCCGGTCGGCTCGGTCATGCTTGGCGCAATGGCAGTTGCGACTGGTATCGCGAATTATGTGGTTGCGTTTCGCGCCATGAACGAGCGCTCTGGTCGGGGTACTCCGCGCTTTGGCCAGGCGGCGGTGCGTAAGGGCTCACCCGGCGTGAATGGCTACCAGGAGCCGTTTGGCCTGTTCAGTCCAGCACAGATGGTCGCCCTGGCGGCGCGACGGCACATGCATCTGTACGGCACTAAGAGTGAACATTTCGGTGCCATTGCGGTCGCTTGTCGCACGCACGCGCTGAACAACCCCAACGCCGTCATGCGCGGGCGTCCTATTACGCTTGAGGATCATCAGAACTCACGCATGATTGCCGATCCCTTACGTCTTCTCGACTGCTGTCTGGAGACCGATGGCGGCGCGGCGGTGGTGATTACCTCGGCCGCGCGCGCGAAGGACCTCAAACACAAACCGGCCTACATCATGGGGGGAGCCTTCGGTGCCGGCGAGTGGAACATGCATCGCGTGGTCAAGAACGTTGAGAAGCCGGAGACCGAGTCTACGGTGGTGGGTAAGGCGTTATTTGCCCGTGCCGGTATTACGCACAAAGATATCGACGTGTGTTTTCTCTACGACCATTTCACTCCGCTGGTGCTGATGGCTTTTGAGGAACTGGGCTTTTGCCAACGTGGCGAGGGAGGCCCCTTTGTGTCGGATGGCAAGCTCTTGTATCCGCATGGCTCTTTACCGTTCAACACCAGTGGCGGCAATTTGTCCGAGGGCTATATCCACGGCATGGAGAATACAGTCGAAGCCGTGCGCCAACTCCGCGGTCAGGCGATTAACCAGGTGAAAGATGCAGAGGTTGCCTTTATTGCTTCGGGCAACGGGGTGCCGAATACGGCGATGATTTTGCACCGATAGCTTGGTTTCAGCAGAGAGTTACCCACAGATAAGGTAGGGGTGGGTCTCGTGCTGATTTGCATTTTCAGTAACACGATAGCCACAACAGGACTGTCACCCTGAACGAAGTGAAGGGTCTCGCCGTGAGATTCTTCGCTTCGCTCAGAATGACGCTGCTCAGCGATCACATCGTAAAGTGTATCAACGTCTTGTGGTGTCTTGTGATTCGATTTAGCTTGCGCCAACGGCTGCTGCTTTGCTCTGCTAATACCCTAAGGCTCTAAGCTGTTGGTCGCTCATACCGAAGTGGTGACCGACTTCGTGTACCACGACGCGACGGACCAGATCGCGAATCTCATGCGGCCGGGTGCAGGCATGGATGATCGGTTTGTAATAGATCTCGATTTTATCGGGGAAGTCGGACAGCGGCGCGAAGATCGACCGCCAGGGGCGCGGCACGCCCCGGTAGAGACCAAAGAGATCGTCCGGAGTGGTGAGCCCCATTTCTTCCAACACTTCGGGCGAAGGTTGCTCTTCGATGGTAACCGCGACATTTTCCAGTTTCTCAATGATCTCCTCAGGCAAGGTATCGAGTGCTCTGGCAACTAGACGGGTAAATTCCTCCCGAGTCGCCGTTGCCTGGCGAAGCTTCCGTGACGGGTCTATGTGAGGGCAAGGCTGGCCCGGGCGTGGTGTGGTACGGGGACGGAGGAGTGTTTTGCGACGATCCAAGGGCGGTCTTGTCATTGCCACCTCCACCGCTACTCTAGCATGCATACTCTTGAGGAGAAACTATACCTGGCGCGTTTTCAAATCAGTCTGTCTGCCTTCTGCCCGTAGAGACGCGAGATCTCGCGTCTCTACACTGGCAGTCCTGATAGACGCAACTGTAAACTGTTTCCATCTCATTCTTCGGAAGATGGACTCTGCAGTCGAGTCTCGTAACCGTCACAGTGCCGTACTGGTAAAGCGGGATACTTCGTATAGCGCTGGTCAGTTTCCGCACGCCGACAATAAAAGAAGCGGGAGCCTTTGCCGCTTACGACTTCTCTCTGGTATTGACAGTCGGCACATAAGCCAATTTGCGGGTTCAGTGTGGTTCCCTGAGTCATAGGCAGAGCAGCCTACCAGACCGAGCCTTGTACTGACAAGAGAAAATCTTCCTTGACAGGAAGAGGAAAATGGTAAATAAAGCGAAATATCCACAAGATTAAAAATTATGGCTTCGCCTGTGGCAGAAAAAACTCCGGCTCTTGATCTCGTCCTCTGCGCTTTCCGCCTGGCAAACGTCTGGGGGCAGGTGGGCAACCGCTTAGCTGGCACGTATGGGTTGACCGCGCAACAGTGGCTGGCGCTCACCAGCATCGGTCTCGCTGGAGAAGCCGGAATTACTCCTACGGAAATCGGCAAGAGTGCTCTGGTCTCTCCGCAGAATGTGACCGGTCTGCTCGACCGTCTAGAACGGGCTGGATATGTCCAGCGCAGAGCCGTGGGAGGAGATCGTCGCTCTTATCGTGTGCAGTTGAGCGAGAAGGGACGGAAAGTCCTGCGCGCTCTTAATCCGCTGGGGACCACCTGGGCGCAAAAAGCCGCGGCTGAGTTCTCTGCGGAAAAAATCACCCTCCTCCGTACCCTCCTTGATGAGTATCTTGCCGCTGCCACCAACGTGGCGTTCGCGAATGGTCATCCAGGAAAACCCAGGCTGCCTGCGCGATCAGCAAAACCAGTCGGGCAGGGAAAGGGACAGCGAGCTGCGCGGGTGAAGAGAGCAGACCAGCGGTCACAACAACTGACGGCATTACCGTTGTCAGCCTCGTTGTAGACTCTAACAGGAGGAATCTATGGCGCTCACATCTGAACAGGTCAAACAGAAAGCCCGCGAGCTCGGAGCTGATGCCGTGGGGATTGCGAGCGCCGCGGTGCTGAATGCCTACCCCCCTGACCCGAAGTTTCCGCAGACGCCGGAGCGCATCTCACCGGAGATCAAAAGCGTGATCGCGATCGTCAAACGTATTCCTGCCGGCGCCTTTCGTACCAAACGCGCTGAGTGCGTGCAGTACATGGATCAACTGGTGCTACGGGAAATGGACAAGGTCTGCATGCGGGTGGCGCAGTTTCTCGAAGGTGAGGGCACCTACGCTTTTCCCTTGGCTTCACAAGAGACCAAGTGGGAGTTCAAACGGGCCAGCTATGGCTATCTCTCTGGCCGTCACGTGGCGATCGAAGCCGGACTGGGGACGATGGGGCTGGAAGTCAATTTTCTCTCGCCGGAGTTTGGGCCGCGCTGCTATACCTCCGCGGTTCTCACGACGGCTGAACTGGATGCGGATCAGAAGCTGACCCGCCAAGTGTGCATCGGTGAGGCGTGCAGCCGTTGCCTGTATTCCTGTCCAGCCGATGCCGTGTTGCACTGGGGCATCGATAAACGCGCTTGCGCTCAGTTTGCTCAGGAGTTCGGCTACAGTGTGATGCTGAGTCAGTTGCAGAAGTTCGTCCAGGCATCAACTCCTGAAGCCCAACTTGCAGTGCTCTGTACGCCGCAAGCCTATGCCGTGTGGCAGGGGCTGTTGCGTGTAGTCGGCGCTTTTGGTGACTGCCCGCGCTGCCTCGAGGTCTGCCCGGTAGGGGATGATTATGTGAAGTGGCTCTCCGACGAGCATCGTAGCATCCCGGAGAAGAACGCCGAAAAAGTGACTTTGGCCAAGCAAATGCAGGCGGACCGTCAGGCTGGCAAAGATCTCCCCGGCCTGTCTACCTGGAACATTCGCTGGGTAGGGGAGGAAGGGTATGTGCCGCCGAAGAAACGGCAGGAAGCAGAGAACAGTGAAGAGTTAAGAGTGAAGAATGAAGAGTGAAGAGAGAAGAATAGACTTTATCTGAAATAACAATCTTGCCCATGTTACACCTCTTGTTCCTCTTCGCCCCACAGGGGCGACTGATTGTAGCCCAGGGCGTTAGCCCTGGGAAACCAAACCCTCACGGGTCTTCTCTCAGCCCCGGAGGGGCGGAAGAATTTGCGATGGCAGTCTTCTCACGCCCCTCCGGGGCTCCGGGCGCCGTATGGTCCTGCTCCTGTCCCACGGCTGGCGCCGTGGGCTACCTCCTCACGCCCCTCCGGGGCTTTATTTTGCAAAGGTCAAATGAATAGAGAAAGAAACCTCCTCAACCTTTAACTCTTCCCTCTTAACTCTTAACTATGGAACATCTCACTTCCGCCCTGGTGAAGGCCAAAGCCAAGGAATTCGGCGCCGATCTGGTCGGCATTGCTGATGGCAGAGTGCTCGACGCCCATCCCCCCGACCCTAAGCATGCGCAGACGCCAAGCCTGGTGAGCCAACGCGACAACAAAAGTGTCATTGTGCTGGCGAAGCGCCATCTTACTGGTACTGCACGCCTGAAAGACTGGAACGAGCGTCACAAACAGTATGCGGCCGAGCTGGCCCTGTCCCAATTGGAGGAGGCTTCGCTCAAGCTGGTGTACTTCCTCGAAGATCAGGCTGGATATCCAGCGCTGATTATTCCGCCGGTCCATACCGATGCCACCAGGAATTACCGCGCCTATATGGAGGG
>JACQEL010000914.1 GCA_016200595.1 Deltaproteobacteria bacterium | reverse complement strand
GTAGGCCAGGTACGGCGGCGCTTGATTGACTTCTGCCGTCCACGAATTTCTCGCGATAAGCCTTGCCCCGTTAGTGAACAGGAATTCGCTAAGGCCGCGTAACATCAAAAATTGCTTCACTTCGCAAACCGGAAACTACAGTTAAACAAGCTAGCGAATAGATTTGACCGAGGTTTCATTATTGAAGTTCGCGTTGCCCCGCTTCTCGAATCAACCAATCCAGAAGAAATGACAGATTCCGAGGCCGAAACAATACACCATATCCAAACTATTCAAGCCGCTTCAAAGAACCTGCAATTCATGCGGGTTGAAGGTGAACCTATCCTCAGCTTGCCTGAGAATGAGGAGGGAAAAGGGGATAACTGAATCCATCACCCGACAAGCCCCAAAGTGCGCCGGAAATCGACCGGGCGGACGATGGGGATGCCTTGGTAGGACTTCAATTTCCGTAAGTGGCGGTCGCCGGAGACGATCACATCGGCATGGCCGGCCACGGCGCATTCGAGGATGCGGTTGTCGGGCGGGTCATCCGTAATGATAGCTACCGAGACGCTTGGGATGACGAAATCACTGATCCGGTAAAGGTCTTTTAGCTGCCGGGTGATGCGCGGTTCTTCCCAGCCGAATTTGTGACGGAGCACCTTTGCTACCTCCCTCATGATGGCGGGAGACACGACCAGCTGGTAGCGCTGCTGCCGGGCGGCTTGCCATAAAGCCGCCACGCGACCCGGAGGGTCTTTGAACGCGGACGCCAGGACGTTCGTATCAAGAACGGCCCGCATCGCGCCGCTCTTTGCGGTACTCCTGGACGAGCCGATCGACATCCCTATCCGACTTGATCCCGAGTTTTTTGGCTTGGGCCGCGCCGTAGCGGCGGAGTTCCTCATCTTCCCGGTCAAGCTCTGCTTGGGTCTTGGGGTGGAGTCGGTCTTCTTCCTCAACCTCGCGCACGAGATTCATAACCCATGCTTCGGTATAGGGGTCTTCCTCCGCTTCCTGCTGCTTGCGGTAACGCTCGTAGAGGCGGAGCATCTCGCGCAGCAGCGCGGCGGGGGTTCGCCGCTCCTGGCGGGCGAGTTTTTCCACGCGGCGCGCCAGCGCCGGCGGCACGGAAAATTCGGCGGGTTCCATCATGCGACTCATAGCTTGCTAGCTATTGTACTCCTTGCCTGGAATGGCGCAAGGAAAACCTGGGTTTTGGGGCGCTGCCAGCGCGGCAAACAGGCTGGGCTGTTAGTAGCGGCCCGCCGCCGTGCGCTCATAGGACGGGCGGCTGTCGTCGGGCAGATTCGCCTTGTGGGTATCTTGGTTGAACCCGCGTGTCGCCGTCGCGACGAGCTCCTAGGAGCCTTCTCCTTAAGCGCCAAAACATTATGTCCTGAACTATTTTGGGCAGTCAGCTCCCCTACACCAGCCAGTCTCTCCGTGCGTGTTATTCAGGACAGAACGTGCCCTATGTCTTAGGAAGAGTTCCTCATTATGTCCTATTTAAACGTGGAGAGCGAGAAACCTGGCCAAAAGCGTTCCTGATCGAGAGCTTCTCTCTAATACTTCGAGCTGAGACTTCCAGATTCTCGGCCTCGGCGCTTCGATTCGTGACCGCAAGAGTTCAGAGTAATTATCAAGATGCTTTTGGTGAGTGTTTATTCTCCTCTTCAGCAGTCCATGAAGTCTCTGCCGTGCTCTCAAGTGGTCAATACCGTACGCGAAAGGTGGGGCTTTCCTCCGGCTTGTGCTGACGGTGGTCATAAATGCGCGTGGTGGAAATATGCGCATGCCCCATCCATTCCTGTACCTTGGCGATGTCGGCGCCGTTATCGAGCGCATTCGTCGCGGCCGTCGCCCGCAAGGAATGTACGCAGAAACCATGCACGTCTGCCGTGATGCCGACCTCGCGCGCATAGCGGCGTACGATTTTTTCATAGACCGAGTTGGGATGGGGCGGCTTCGCCAACGTCCCCGTCACATTATTCTTCACCGGACGAAACAACGGTCCTTCGAGGTCTTTCCCATGCCCCGCCGCCTCCAGATACTCCGTGATCAGCCGTTGCGTCACCGTCGCGACCGGTACATCGCGTTCCTTCTCGCCTTTGCCCCGCACGTGAAAGTGGAGGACCCCTTTAATCTGCTGGACATCCTTCATCCGCAGCTTACAGAGTTCCTCCCGCCGCAGCGCATGATACGCGAGCGTGGACAGCAGCGCCCGGTCGCGTTTGCCTTTCAGGGTGTCGGCCGGCGGGGCGGCCAAGAGCGCGGTCGCCTGCGCATCGCTAATGACCGGCGACGTGCCCCGATAATTGCTGGCCTTCGGGCGCGTCACGCCATCGACCGGGTTAATGAACACCGCATTCTTTTCACACAGGTAATTAAACAACGACGACAACACCGCCAACTTCTGCCGCAGCGTCGACCCGGCGCACTGGTTGTGCTCCAAGCGATCCCGCCAGGCGATCACATGGGCGCGGGTCACCGTGCGGAACTCCTGCGCCGCTCGCAGCCCGGCAAACGCCCTGAACTCCTGGATGTCGTGGGCGTACGCTTTGCGGGTGTGACGGTTCCGCAGATTGCCAAACCATTCGATCTAGGGCGGCACGTCGGCCAGACGGTAAAACTCCGTCGGGGTCAACGCTCATTCCGTTTTTCCCCTGACCGTCAGTTCCTGGACTGCTACTCCTCCCTCCACACGCTGCCCGTTCCT
Organism: Deltaproteobacteria bacterium; assembly: GCA_016200595.1. Lineage (GTDB taxonomy): Bacteria > Desulfobacterota > Binatia > Bin18 > Bin18 > JACQEL01. The sequence goes on along the minus strand of JACQEL010000914.1, from coordinate 2,897 downwards.
CATTTTTCTCCCCCTCCCGTTTAGTAGTGATAAGGTATTTTATCACCCTTAAAAACGCAACAGAAATTTTGTAGGGTGTAACTTGCAACATAATTTGGGCTCTTGGCCACTTTTGGTGAACACTGGGTAATGTCTTTGCGTCGTTGTGAGGAGTCTGGTCAGTTTCCGTTAATTAACGAGGATTTTTTCGTTTTCTATCCGCTACTCACTTGCGGAGACATTACCTCAGCTCCCTTGAATCACCAAAATCAGACAAGAACCATTATTTGGCGCAATTTTTTCAGCGCTATCTGGCGTGACTGGGGAGGAGAGAAAGGGAGTAATTTTTTCGACCACAGCGGCAATCTCTCATTACCGCGGCTCGTTAACTGGAGACCCCGAGGAGGCTGCGCCGCGCGTAGAGCAGGTGCGTCTTGGTGTGTTCGTGCGCCAGCTTTGCATTGCGCTTGATCAGGGCCTCCAGAATGCCTTCGTGATCTTGCGGCGTGCCCTCATGCAGCTTCAACTCACCCCAGTCAATACGCTCCCGAGCACGGCTAATGGTGCGTGCGATCGCAATCAGTAACGCATTGTGCGTGGCGTTGGCGATCGCTTGATGAAACGCGGCGTCTCGCTCTCCGTATTCCGCGATCGTGGTCGCTTGCCGCAGACGCTGGAGACACTGTTCAATGGCGCGGAGGTCAGCAGTTGTGGCTTTTGCTACGGCTAATTCGCTCATATACGGGTAGCAGGTCAGGCAGGCTTCCAGCACCTCCGCTGGGCTCGTATCTACGGAGCGGATCGAGACGACCTGTCGCCCTTCACGACCATGAGAGACGAAGGTACCCCGACCGACGTGACGCGTGACCTTGCCTTCGATCTCCAGTGGTAACAACGCCTTACGGACAACGCTGCGTGGGACACGAAACCGCTCGGCAAGGACTCGTTCCGTGGGCAGTCTGGCACCTGCTGGCATGCTGCCGTTTTCGATCGCCTCCACAATGAAGCGGCGCACGGCATCTTCGCTGGCCAATTTGCTGGTGTTGAGCGTTCCCATGTCAATTGGTTAACCAATTTTCTCTCAATTGTCAATGTTGTTTGATCGAAAAATCGCCATAATCTAACACATTCTCTTGACTCATGGAGCAAAGAGCGCTATGTCTCCCTGTACGAACCAACTGACATATTGGTGCACCATTATAGGTGACTGTGCACCTGAGAGACACACCCAACGGAGGTTCCTCTGGAAAGGAGCGTACCATGAAGAGACCAGCTAACGGAACGCGACAGAACAGCAATATCCTCATTTCCGGCGCGAGCGCTGCCGGACCCAGCCTGGCGTATTGGCTGCACCGGTACGGGTTCAATCCCACCGTGGTGGAACGGGCGCCCGCGCTGCGGGCTGGAGGCTACGCCATCGATCTGCGTGGCGCCGCCGTACACGTGGCCGAACGCATGGGCATTCTGGCTGAAGCGCGGAAGGCGAGCACCGATCTGCGCGAAATCTTATTCGTCGACAGCAAGAACGAGACGCTGGCGAGCATGGACGCCAATTTCGGCGCCGGGCCGGGCAAGGCTGGTGATGTGGAACTCTTGCGTGACGACTTGGCCCAAATCCTCTACGCCGCCACCAAGGACTCCATCAATTACATCTTCGGCGATTCGATCACGTCCCTGTCGCAGCATGACCAGGGCGTCGAGGTCACTTTCGAGCGTGGCGCACCACGCACCTTCGACCTCGTGGTGGGAGCCGATGGGTCTCACTCCAACGTCCGCGCTCTGAGCTTTGGTGACGAAGCACAGTTCAGCCATTACCTCGGCCAACACGTGGCGATTTTCACCATCCCCAATTTCCTGCACCTCGACCGTGTGTGGCTGATGCACTACGTCCCGAAGAAAATGGCCGCCATCATGCAATACGGCTCACGCAAGCACACGCGGGCCCTGTTCATCTTCGCCTCGCCGAAGCTAGACTACGATCATCGCGACGTGGAGCAGCAGAAGAATATCGTGAGGAAAATGTTCGCGGAGGACACGGAATGGGAATTCCCTCGGCTGCTCGAAGAGATGCGGGATGCGTCCGATTTCTACTTCGATGACGTCAGCCAGATCCGCATGGATCGGTGGTCGAACGGACGGGTGGCGCTGGTCGGGGACGCCGCCTTCGGTCCCACGCTAATCACGGGCCAGGGCACGAGCATGGCGCTCGTGGGCGCCTATGTGCTGGCCGGGGAACTGGCGGCCGCGGGCGCCGACTATCGCGCGGCATTCACCCGCTACGAGCAGGAGTGTCGCAGCTATATGAAACAGAACCAAGAAATCGCACTGAAGGCCAAGGAAATGCGTCTCCCGAAGACCCAGGAAGAGATCGAGCAACAGAACAAGCGCCTCCGCGCGATGCGCGCCACGGCTCCGGGCTCGCCCCCGGAAAACTCGATCGGAGACCTTCTGCAGAAAGCGTCCAACGCGATCACACTCAAGGACTATCACCACCTGTACGCCTAGTCTCCCCGGGCGGTTTTGAGGGAATTGGCCGTGCTGAATACGGTCAGAGAGAAAGTTCGGTATTCTCTACCCAGCATGGTGGCTTCGTCTCTCCGTGACGGGCGCCAACTTATCTTGGAAAGGAGCATAGAGCATGGATTCACTCACGACAGGCAGGGTCGCGGACGTTCTCAAGCGGTTGTATCAAGAGGCCGAAATCGCAGATCGAGCGCTAATGGAAAGGTATCGCAACAGGGACCTGAACCACGACGAACTGAGCAAAGTGTTTGAAGCAGAGGCGAAAGACTACAGGGCGTTGTACCGGACCTATGCCGGCAACTTCCTGAACGTCTCCGCCAACTTTGGGCGCTTTCTCTACATGTGCGCCCGCGCCCGTAAGGCCAAGCGGATCGTGGAATTCGGCACGTCCTTCG
>JACQEL010000913.1 GCA_016200595.1 Deltaproteobacteria bacterium | reverse complement strand
TGAAAACCAGTTGGTGATCTTTCGCCTGCGACAGCCAGCCTTTGACCCCTTTAAAAGCAATATCAGCTTGTGGCAAGGTCATGACCGCTTTGGGAAAGGAAGATTTGGGCATAGTACCTCCAGGAAAGTTGTTAGTTATCAGTTGCCAGTTGCCAGTTTTCTTCGCAGTGTTCTCTACTGACTACTGACAACTGGCAACTTTTTCTTCTAATACGATTTCGGTAGTCCCAGCACGTGCTCGCCGACGTAATTAAGCACCATTTCTTGTGACACCGGTGCGATGCGGAACAGGCGAGCTTCGCGCCAGTAGCGTTCCACATCATAGTCCTTGATATAACCGTAACCGCCATGGGCTTGCATTGCCCGATCCGTCGCCTCACAGGCGACTTCCGCCGCCATGTACTTGGCGATGTTTGCTTCCTTGCCGCACGGCTTGCCATGATCGAACAACCAGGCTGCCTTGTACACCATCAACTCTGCCGTCTCCAGCTTGGCGTAGGATTCCGCAAGGGGGAACTGAATGCCTTGGTTCATGCCGATGGGACGGCCAAAGACGACGCGTTCCTTCGCGTACTGCACCGCTTTTTCGACGGCGCGTTTCCCCATGCCAATACACTCGGCGGCGACGAGGATGCGTTCGGGATTGATGCCATCAATAATGTAATAGAACCCTCTGCCTTCCTCTCCGATCAAGTCTTCTTTGGGAACGTACAGGTTGTCGATGAAGAGCATATTGGTATCGACGGATTTACGTCCACATTTATGAAGTTCTCGTATTTCGACGGCTTCAGGGTCAATATCAGCAAAGAAGAGGCTCATGCCCATCGTTTTCTTGTCCACCTGATCGTACGGGGTTGTGCGGGTGAGGAGGAGCATCTTCTTCGATTCTCGCGCTTTGGTGATGAAAACTTTCCGCCCACTGATAACATAGCCGTCACCCTTGCGTGTTGCAAAGGTCGAGATCTGGGTGGTGTTGGTGCCGGCGTCAGGTTCAGTGACGGCGAACGAGACGTGAGTCTCGCCGGTCAGCACTTTGTTCAGGTATTTGCGTTTGGCTGCTTCGGTACCGTATTTGATAAGCGGTTCCAAACCGAAGATACCGAGGTGCACTGACGAACAGGCTTGGGTGCCGCCTCCACCTTCGGCGATGGTTTGCATGACCAAGGCCGCCTCAGTGATGCCCAGACCACTGCCGCCATATTCCTGGGGAATGGTGATACCGAGATATCCGGCGTCCGCCACGGCCTGATAGAAATCCCAGGCAAACTCGCCGGTCTCATCGCGCTCACGCCAGTACTCGTCAGGATAGCGCGAACACAGCGCTCGCACTTGTTTTCTGATCTCTTCTTGTTCTTCGCTGAACTGAAAATCCATGGGGGTCCTCCTTGTCAGCAAGCCTTCAGCTATGAGCAGTCAGCCTTCAACATTGTGCTTTCTAGCTGATCGCTGACGGCTGACTGCTTACCCTTTACCATTTGCCCTGCCCCTGCCGCAATTGCTTGTGTGTCAAAAGAGTCTTGAGTCTATTGAGTCTATTGGGTCTTTTGGGTCTAATTTCTTGCGTGTCTAGACCACCTGGGGTAAGGTGCGGGCGGGTGAGAACAGTAGTCAGTTACCAGTTGTCGGTTGTCAGTAGGGAAAAAGGATTCTTGTGAACTGAGAACTGAGAACTGGCTACTGGCAACTTTTCTCTTTCGACTGACAACTGGCAACTGAGAACTGACAACTGCTAAGGAGGCATCATGGCAGGACGGCTCGCAGGCAAGGTAGCTCTAATCTCCGGCGGCGCCAGTGGTATTGGCGCGGCGCACGTGCGCGTCTTTGCGGCTGAGGGCGCCAAGGTCGTGGCTGGAGATATCCAGGAGGAGCAAGGCAAAGCAGTGGTGGACGCGGTGAATAAAAGTGGTGGGGCGGCAATCTTCGTCCGTCTCGATGTGAGCCAAGAGCAAGACTGGCTGAATGCCGTCTACACGGCGGACTCGCACTTCGGTAAACTGACCACGCTAATTAACAACGCCGGTATTTACTGGCCCCAAGGGATAGAAGCCGAGACCCTGGCGGGGTGGAACAAGATGGTCGCGGTCAACCAGACTGGCGTATGGTTAGGGATGAAGGCCGCAATCCCAGCTATGCGCCGGGCTGGCGGTGGAGCCATTGTTAATATTTCCTCGCTGTATGGTCTCATCGGCAGCCCCAGCTCGATCACCTATCACGCCACCAAGGGCGCCGTGCGACTGATGACCAAGGCAGCGGCGCTAGAGTACGCAAGGCAGGGGATTCGCGCCAATTCGATCCATCCTGGTCAGATCGATACGCCGATTCTGGCCGGACTGACGCCAGAGCAGAATGAGCAGATCAAGGCGGCAACTCCAGTCGGACGCATGGGCCGGCCGGAGGAAATTGCTTATGGTTCGCTCTACCTCTGCTCGGACGAGGCTGCCTTTGTCACCGGCGCAGAATTGGTCATTGATGGGGGGTGGTTTGCGCAATAAGAGCAAGAAAGGACCCAATAGACTTTATCCGAAATAAAGCCCCGGAGGGGCGTGAGGAGGTAGCCCACGGCGCCAGCCGTGGGGCAGGAGCAGGACGACACGGCGACCGGAGCCCCGGAGGGGCGGAAGACCTCGAGCCGCCCGTCTGCTCTCGCCCCTCCGGGGCGAAGAGAAACAAGATGTGTGACATGAGCAAGCTCGTTATTGAG
>JACQEL010000941.1 GCA_016200595.1 Deltaproteobacteria bacterium | reverse complement strand
ACGTAGGTCGATCCCAAATAGGTCTGCAACGTCTTAGAAATGTCGTTGAACGTGACCCCGAGTGATTTCGCCATCGTTCTGTCGATATCGAGATAGAGCCGCGGGCTGCTGGCACTAAAGGTGGTGAAACCGAGGCGCAAAAACCCCTCCCGATTGCGAGCAGTGCGGAGAATTTCCTGCACTGTCTTCTGTAGTTCACCGAGACCAGCGCTACCGCGATCTTGAACCACCATCTGGAATCCGAAAGCGTTTCCCAAGCCCGGGATCGGCGAGGGCGGCAGCACGGCAAATTGTGCGCCGAGGATTGAGAGCAGTTTCTCTTGCAGCTGGGCGAGAAATTTCGTTTGGGAAAACCCGGGCGGACGTTGGTCCCAGTCTTGATATACTACGAATGTTGTCACTGCAGTGGAAACCTTCGCGGAATCGAACGCGGAATAGCCGCCAATCGTCACCCAACCTTTGAGGCCAGCAACATCCTTGAGAACAGCGTCGATGTCGGCTGCCACCTGCCGCACCCGCGGCTGCGACGCGCCCGCCGGCAGCCGCGCGATGACAATACAGAATCCTTGGTCCTCCAGCGGCATGAGCGCGGTTGGGTAGATCGCAAAGGCAACGGCAGCCAGGCCGACGAGAATGAAGAAGAGCCCCGCCATCGTCCGAGGCCGCTTCACCATCCACCGCACTACCGCCATGTACTGCCCCTCCACCGCCCCATATACCCAGTTGAACCCCCGGTAAAACCAATTGAGCTGCCGATCCTTGCCCACCGGCTTTAAGTACAACGCGCACTGCGTGGGCTTGAGCGTCAGCGCATTAATGGCACTGATAATCGCCGTAGAGGCAATCACTAAGGCAAACTGCCGAAACATCTGCCCGGTGATCCCCGGCAGAAACGAGGCGGGCAGGAAGACCGCCGTCAGTACCAGCGTGATGCCTAACACCGGCCCGGTCAATTCATTCATGGCCTGGATGGCGGCTTCCTTGGGCGTGCGGCCTTGTTCGATGTAGTGGGAGGTATTCTCGACAATGACGATAGCGTCATCAACGACAATGCCGATGGAGAGGATGAGGGCGAAGAGGGTTATGAGGTTGACGGTAAAGCCCAGGAGAGCCATGGCGGCAAAGGCACCGATGATGGTGACGGGCACGGTGGTGGCGGGCACGAGCATGGCACGGAAGTTCTGCAGGAAGAGCATGATCACCAGCAGCACCAACACCCCCGCCTCGATCAGCGTCTCATAGACCGCAGAGATCGATTGGTTAATAAACAGCGTCGTATCGTACAGCGTGGCGTACTTCAGCCCCGCCGGAAATGTCTTGCTCATCTCGAGCATAAGATTGCGAGTCTCAGTTGCCACCTGCAGCGCATTGGCATCCGGGAGGGCAAAGACAGCAACGTGTGCTGTCTTCTTGCCACTCAAGACGGAAAAAACCGAATACTGCTGCTGGCTCAACTCGACTCTGGCTATATCCCTTACGCGCACGATTGCGGCAGTTTGAGTGGTCTCGGTGGTCTTGAGAGTTTGCGTAGTGTCACTTGCCGGCGGTTGGCTTTTGACAATGATGTCCTCGAACTGTTCCACGTCAGACAAGCGGCCGAGCGTATTAACGGTAAATTGGAAGACCTGGTTGGACGGAGTGGGAGGTCCGCCAATCTGTCCCGATGCCACTTGCATGTTCTGGTTCTGGATGGCCTGAAGGACGGCGAGCACTGTCAATCCGTATGCCTTGAGCTTGTCAGGATCCAACCAGACACGCATGCTATAAGGTCCGGCACCGAAAATCTGCACCTGTCCGACCCCGGGCAGCCGCGCAAGCGGATTCTGCAGATTGATAAGGGCGTAGTTGCTCAGAAAGGTTTCGTCGAACCGATTGTCATCCGAGTACAGGCTTTCGATTAACAGGATGTTCGTACTGACTTTCCTGACATTGACTCCTTGTGCCCGGACTGGTTCAGGCAACCGTGGCAGCGCGCTGTTGACTGCATTCTGCACCAAAGCCAAAGCGACCTTGAGATTGGTGCCAATGGCGAAGGTGATGGTGAGGGTATAGCTGCCGTCACTTCCGCTGTTTGACTGCATGTAGATGGAGTTCTCCACGCCGTTGACGCCCTGCTCGATGGGGATGCCAATGGTGTTCGCCACCGTGTCGGCGCTTGCGCCGGCATAGTTGGTACTCACCTGAATCGTGGGCGGAACAATTTGTGGATACTGGGCAACCGGCAAGTTATAAAGACAGACGGCACCCAGGAGAATGGTAACGATGGCGATGACGTTAGCGAAGACCGGCCGCTCAATGAAGAATTTGGACATGCCCGATACTTTGGTTATTCAGCGAACACTTAGCACCCAGCTTGCGGACTAAACCAGATCGCAGAACATTTGTACACCTCATCTTGAGGTGCGGCTTTCCTAAATCCCCCCTTCCACTCGAAGATATTCGCCGCCTCTGAGCCGACGGACAGAGCGGAAAAGCGTTTGCCCGCCTAGCAGATGACCGGTAATGACAGACGATAGGATTAACATGGGACGGGCCGACGCGCCTCACCGCGACCCCGGTCTCAGAGTGAATCCAGCGGTCGATCCGATAGTCAGGCCGGTGAATGCAAAAAGACAGACCTGACCCCATTTCCCCAAGAAGTCTGACCGCGATCCTACAACTTCCCGTCCTCCAAGAAGCTGAAGTATCCCGTCCGGTTGAAGATAATGTGATCCAGCAAGTCGATACCTACGATTGACCCTGCAGCCTTGAGTTGTGCGGTGATCTCAACATCGCTTGGTGATGGATCGAGTCCTCCAGTCGGGTGGTTGTGGGCCACGATGACCGCCGCAGCACGGTCAGACAACGCATCAGCGAAGACTTCTCGTGGGTGGACGGGACTGCGGTCAATCAAACCTATCGAAACGACTCGGATGTTGAGAATTTCGTTCGCCCCGTTAATCGTGGCGCACAGAAAATGTTCTTGCTTCCTGTCGGCATAGTGCCGGACGTGAGGGAGTAGGTCGGCCGGGGTCGCAATCTTGGCGCCCTCTGGCTTGATGCGGCGCCGGGCGAACTCAATCGCCGCCAGAATCAAGGTCGCCTTCGCCGCGCCCATACCGGCAAACTGCGTCAGGTCTTCTGCCTTTACCTGGAGGCCTTTCTCGTCGATGACCCGCGCTAGCTTCCCAGCCAGCGTCATCACGTCCATCGCCGGTGTGCCTTTTCCCAGCAGGACCGCGAGCAACTCCTGGTCGCTGAGCGCCGGAGCGCCTTTGCGGAGGAGCTTTTCTCTGGGGCGATCCTCCTCTGGAATCTGGTCAATGGGCTTACTCATCGTGAATCAGGCCGCTGGCGATTCGTAGAGATTTTGTCGAATCACGGTGAAAGCCATGATGTCAAAGATAGCCCCCGTGCCCGTATATTTGGAGTCCGCTAATTCCTCGTACCGTCCTCGCTCTTCATAGGCCGTCTGAATCTCCCCGTTCACTTGTACCTGATATGGTCCGTCGAGATACACGGTATCCCCTTTGTGAGCCTGGACAGTCGCCTGAATAGCCGGGTCTTTCACTTTCTCTTCAGTCACTTCCTTGATGTACAGTGCTTCTTCATCAGTGATGGCAAACTGTGCGCGGATCTGCGCGATCATTTCGTGCACCGATACTTTCTTGGGTGATGGACCTGCCCCTCTTCTCCCTTTACCGGGTTTCAACTTCACCGGACCGCCGCTGCGAACCTCCCCCTGATATTGCACGGAGGCCTTGACGACATCGGTCTGGCGGATTTGCTTCATCAGGTCGGAGACACTGCCTTGCTTGATCAACTGCGGCCCCACGTATTCTGCAAACGCGGCAAACTCCTGAATCTCCTTCGGGTAGGTGAAGAAGCAGCGGAGGAAATGGTAGCTCTTCACCAGCCGCGCTAGCCGATAGACGAAAGCCTTGCGCTCCTCAGCATCACCAATCGCGTTGTGAAACTTCACCCGCAGCGCATTGACCGTGAACTGCACCACTGCGTCATTATTCCCTGCGAGCAGGGTCACCACCCGCCGGGCGTCCTCCTGCGTGAACACGCCAGTCTGTAGAATCTCCTCGTACAGTTTGATGCATTGCTGCTGGTCCGGCTCTTCCGAGTCAAACGGCAATTTTCCTTTACGATACTGCGCGAACGCCTTCAGGATGCCCTTCGCGTTGTTGGTGAAATCGACCACCACTACGTCCTGCTTGCCCTCGTGCGAACGGTTCAGGCGTGAGACGGTCTGCACAGCATTGCGGTCAAAGACTGGTTTGTCGAGGAACATCCCCGCCAGCAGCGGTTGGTCGAACCCGGTCTGGAACTTGTTCGCCACAATCATCAATCGGTAATCTTCACCTTCGAAGCGGTCTTCGATCAACTCGCCATCCTTCAACTCGTTGACCGCGTGTTCGCTGATGGCGGCATTGGTCTTGGGGTGAACAAAATCGGAGAACGCATACAGCACTTTGTAGTCGGCCTTGCGCTCCCGCAGTTTCTCCTTGATCACTTCAAAATACCGCAGGCCGGCCACGCGTGAGGTGGCCACGATCATCGCCTTCGCCCGTCCGCCGACGAGCGGCTTTACGTTTTCCTCAAAGATGCGCAACATCACCTCGGCCTTGTATTGGATCAGCCCGTCATCCTGAAACGCGACGTTCTTCAAGGCTTTCGCCACCACGCCGGCAGGATAGAGCTTCTCCTCGTCCGGCTTCGGCACGACGGGGCAATGAAGGTGATAGAGCGTCTTGTAGGAAATGATGCTTGCCGCCACGTCCACGATATACCCCTCAGCAATCGCCTCAGCTTCCGCATAGGTGTCGAACGGCTCGCCGAAAAGGGTGACGGTGACGGGTGCCGGGGTGGCGGTGAAAGCGACGAACAGTTGGTTACGGTCGTGTGCACGGATGATCCTGGCAATCTGCTCTTCGTCATCCGGCGTGTCTTCTTCCGCGTCCTCGGCATCAGGGTCATCCGCCTTGCGAAAGGGCACGCGGATGGCCACGGCCATCTTGCCCTCCTGCGAACGGTGTGCCTCATCAATCAGGAACGCCACGCGCCGCGTTTTCAGCTCCGCGTCGCTTTCGATCTCCTCCAGAATCCACGCGAACTTTTGTTGCGTGGTGACGATAATCGACTTTCGCTCCTTCAGGAAACGCGGCAGGTCTTCCGCCTTGCGGGCCAGCCCCACGACATTCTTGAGCTGGGTGAAGTTCTCGATCTCATCCCTGATATTCTTGTCCAACGATTTTCGGTCGGTCAGAACGAAGACCATATCCACCAGCTTCTCATTTGTGCCAGGCCTGTAGAGGCTATGCAGACGGTCGGCCAGCCAGCAGATCGAGAGCGTCTTCCCACTGCCGGCGGAATGGTTGATCAGGTACTTGCCGCCGACCTCGCCGGTCGCGGCGAAGCGCTCTCCTACAGTACCCGCGACTTTGCGCACCATGCGACTTTGGTGGTAGCGCGGGAACAGCGTGCAGGCAGGTCGCTCCGGCCGGTCATCCTCGGCCTCGCGTTGCGGCACATAGACGAGGAAAAAGGCCAGCGCCTCCAGTAACTGCTCTTTTGAGAGGACTTCGCGATAAAGGAACTCGACCGGGTATTCGCCCTTGGTCTGCGGCGTATTCGTCAGCCCGGTGTTGTGCCAGCGGAAATTCTCTTCCCGGCGTGGATCGGTGGCGGCCATCACGTCGCTGGTGTCGGCGGCAAGGTAGAGGAACGGGTGCTGGAATATCTTGCACGTATGATCTCGCGCGGTGAACTGCGCCACCGCGTCATGGACATTCTGATTCTTCTCGTGCTTGAGCTCCAGTGCGACGATCGGCAGGCCGTTGAGGAACAGAACGAAGTCAATTTCCTGGTTTGTCTCACCGAAATAAAAGTGCGGACGAAAGGTGATACGGTTCTTGTCATACAGGGTACTGGCAACGCTCTCACTGGAGCGCGGCTTTGGGTAGTAGAGCCGGAACTCCAGCCCGCGCACCTGCAGCCCGTGCCGGAGCAGCAGCCACAGCGGCGTCTGCCGTTGCAACTCCGAGCGTAGCGCGCGAAAGACTTCATCCCGCGCGTCCTTGCCGTAGTCGTTTGCCAGTTTTTTCAGCGTCTCCGGCTGCGTGTCCGTGAGAAAGGCCCAGAAATGATCCTCGGCGATGCAGTGCTCGGTGTCCGTGATCTCGCCCTGTTCCAGCACGCTATAGTCGTGCTCGCGGACGAGGAAATCCGCGAGGTGCTGTTGAAAGGTGAGTTCTGGAGCCTTCTTGCGCGGCACGGGTTAGTCCTCTTGAACCATCGAGCCGCATGCAGGACAGCGGAAACAGCCCTGGGGCAGTTCCTCAAAGCGGAGTCCTGTATCCTGGCCCTCGGCAGACGGGCGCCAGGTTATGAGTTGTCCTGTAAAGGTCACGTCCTCCAGCAGTCCACATTGCGGGCACTCAAGCAGTTCGCGATCACCCGCGAAACCGCCCAGGGATCGGATCTGTTTCTGCAAGGCAACTATGTGTGAGGCAAGCTGGCGGAGGTCTTGTAGCGTCACATCCGAGGCTTCGCCGGCCTGCTCAAAGCGAGCGGCAATCGCCTCTTTATTGGCTTGCTTCGTTGGTGCTCGTTTCTTCATGCCTTGGGGTCCAGGATGTTGCTGCTGCCTTCTGCGCCTCTACGCGGCGTACATCCGCCTCCGTCACCCGCTGCTGACCCGTCACGCATTCGTGAATCAGCGATTTGCGATAGGCGGTGAGGGTGGCGATTTGCTGGTTGAGTATCTCCCTTATCGAAAGAACTTCTTGTTCCTTCGCATCCAGATATCGGCGATGGCTTCCTGCTCACTCTTCGGAGGGAAGGCTGCGAAGTTCGTGCCGATACGCACGTAATTGAGATTCAGTTGGGTGCTCAGGACTGCAGACCGCAGCATAATGCCCTTCATAGCCCGCATGAGATAGAAAAGGTAGTCAAGGTTGGTCTTCGGGCCGGGAATCATGCCAATCATGCTGTCCGGAAAGCACGCCTCGAAATCAAGGATAGCCACATCACCGATGTTGGCCGCGATCGACATAACCAGTGTTCCTCGCGGGAACATCTTGCTGACACTCAGGCCAAGCTCGTTGAGAGTTTGCGAGTAGGTGCGGATGTATTTTTTCGCGGCGGTTATGTCTCCGGTTTGGACAAAAGGATATGGGCCGTCGTACAGAGCCGGGTCATTTCTGGGGCGGTGTGTGAACTGGCCACGAACCAACCTGCACGCGCGTTTGATCTGCTGCACCTGCCAATGAGCTGGCACTTCGGCCAGCCAATCCAAGCCGGAGGGCGTCCTCTTAGAGTCCGGGTTCAAACCCTGTGTCACCGTATGATGAATGATGGATTCGGCGAGAGCATAGAGAGTTTCGAGTTGGCAGCGTTTGGTAGCCACCGCCGCATCAATAGTCGCACAACTCGCATCCAGATACGCCGCGATGCGCTCTTGCTCATCACGCGGTGGTTGGAGAACAGGTAAGTAGCCAGTCTTCACTTGGTCGAAAATCGGGAGCGTTGTCCCGGACGCGATGCCAGGAATCACATCTTCGTAAATCTTGAGCTGGTAGGCGAGGTAGCGGCTGCTCAGGCGGTGATTGCAGGTGATGCCGATAATTTGCTGGTTGCAAGATGCAGGCTCGGTAATGAGGCCAACCTTGCCGATGGTTGCGCCGATACCGATGAGGAAGACCGTCCCGGCAGGAAACATTCGTAGCGCACCGTTGCGAAGTGCGACTTCGTTGATGAGCTTGCTAGGCTCACGCAGTTCCAGGTCGCCGTCGTAGCTGCCCGGCGCGAACCAAGGAACCGTGCCGTCGAGATAGTAGTCAGGCGTGTCGGTCGGCGGTGTCACCCCAGTTTGGATACGTGCGGCGAATCGCTTAAGGCGCTCGCTTTGCCAGTGCCGCGGAATCTCGCCAAGCCATTCCACTCCCGAGTTTTTGCGCTCTTGATAAGTGTTCATTGCGCTACCGCCAGATCCTCCAGCATTTTTTCCGCCTCTTTCTCCAATTGCCAGAACGCTGCCAACAACTCTTTTGCCGGCGTCGGCGGCTGGTAGCGGTAGAAATACTTGTTCGGCAGGATTTCGTAGCCAAACTGTGAGCTGTCTTCCCAGTGGATGATGGGCTTGCCGATCTCTCGTTTCAGGAACGCGGCGATGTCCTCGCCGTGCGGGATGTATTCGTCATCCTTCACGTAGTGCCGGTGCGTCCACTCGACCTTCACTCCGAGTGAGCTTATAAAGGCTTTGATCGCCTTTGTTTTCTCTGTTGCAGTTTCAATATGAGTAGTCAGCGTCTTGATTTCCTCAGAGAACGCATCTTTCACTTGCTTTTCAAAAATCTGGGCAAAATTATCTTGTGGAGAGAGCGAGAACATCATCTCCCGTTCTGTCTTATTTTCGTCATGCCGGACTTGATCCGGCATTCAGTCCTTTCTGGATTCCCGCTTTCGCGGGAATGACATACTCTGAGTGTCCAGTTTCAACGTAACACGAAACTCCAGATCACTCTCATAAAATTCCTGCTCCTTCTTCACATTCGCGGCGGTGAAGGCTTTCTCGTAAGATTCGGTGATGATAGCGGGTTGATCGTGCTCGTCGGTCTGCCAGAAGACGACGCTGACTTTGTGATAGGCGAAGTCGGTGGTGCGGAAGAGCTTCACATTCTCGTCGGTATATCCCTCGACCCAGCCGTCGCGGTAGCGTTGCTCGATCCACTGACGATGCGCCTCGGTGAGGCGATTGCGTTTGTTGCCGAAAGACTTCGGTTCCTTGTCGAATTGCTTGCGCGCGTCAATGAGCATGACGCGGCCCCGGTGGCTGACCGGCTTTTCATTACGCAGGAGCCAAATATAGGTGAAGATGCCGGTGTTGTAGAAGAGCTTGTCGGGCAGCATGACGATGGCATCGAGCCAGTCGTGCTCCAGAATCCAGCGACGAATTTCGCTCTCACCGGAACCGCAATCACCGTTCGAGAGCGGTGAGCCGTTAAAGATAATGGCGATGCGGCTGCCGTCTTTCTCCGGCGGTTGCATCTTCGCCAACATCGTTTGCAGAAAGAGTAGCGCGCCGTCATTGGTGCGCGGCATTCCGGCTTGGTAGCGGGTCTTCTGCAGCTTCCGCGCCTCTGTTTCATATCCGTCTTTCCCGCCCCAGGTAACGCCGAAGGGTGGATTGCTGAGCATGAAATCGAAGCGGTAGTGCGATTCTGGCAGCCGGTCGCCCGACTCGCGACTACGCTCGTCATGCGGGATTAGAGAATTGCCTGGAAAGACTTTCGCCTGCCGGTCGTTCTTGATCAGCATGTCAGCCTGGCAAATGGCGTAGTTCGTCGGCGAAAGCTCTTGGCCGTGAACGGTGACATAGTTTTCGACGTTGGTCTTTTCCGCTTCGGTCGCGGCGCGGTCGAGTAAGTGCTCTTTCGCCACCGACAACATCCCCCCTTTGCCGCAGGCAGGGTCGTAGATAGAGAGGTGCTTTTGCGGAATGGGAATCTCCAGCAACTCGACCATGAGGCGGATGACTTCGCGCGGGGTGAAGTGTTCCCCGGCCTCCTCGCCGCTTTGTTCCGAAAAACGCCGCAGCAGTTCTTCGTAGATGTAGCCCATTTCCAGATTCGAGAGCTGGTCGGGACCAAGCGCGAGTTCCTTGTACTGGTTCAGGATCGGAGCGAGCCGGTTGTTCTTCACCATCAGGTCAATAGTAACCTGATAATTGAAGTGCTCGATAATGTCCTGCACGTTCTCGGAGAAGCCGTTGAGGTAGGCACGGAAGTTGTCTTTGAGGAGCGTGTGGTCTTCCTCATAGACCTTGCGCAGCGTCCAGTCGGTCTTGTTCGAGAATGGTGACTGTTTGGGATTAAGTTCGAGTTCTTTGACTAGTTTGGTCAGTTCCTTCTCCGGCATGGCGGGCCGCTTGGTGCGGATCTCCGCCATCTTCGCCTCGCGCCATTGGATTAGCACGCACTCCAGCCGCCGGATGACAATAATAGGCAGGATAACGTTCTGATATTCGTACGCCTTGAACTTTCCCCGCAAGCGCTCGGCGGATTTCCACACCTCGTTGGCGAGGTTGTCGAGCTTGGGTTTATTCAGCGAGAGTAACGTGGAAGAAGAGTTATCTCTCATCGGAGTTACAGCGAGTGTTGATAAGACAGAGGATGACATGCTTCTACTCAACCACAGCCATGCTGTCACACAGCCCGTCGGCCATCTGCCAGAGTTCGGCTTCGTAGCCGGTGTTGGCAGCGGTGTTGTTCGTGATGGTTGCGATCTTCTTCATGTTTGGCACCTGTTACCTGGTAAGCGCCGTGACGGGTAATGACAATACCCTCCTTCTCAGCTAAACGCAGATAGCGTGAAAGATCATCTTTCACTTCTGACAACGGCACTTCTTTCATGAGTTGCTCTCCTCGTCTGGCCCGTTCTGCTCCGCATCTCGCTCGTCGTACCTCTCCAGCCACGTTGCCGCCTCAGCTTTGGGCACGATCGCGAGTATTTCCACTGCATCGTCGGTCACATCATAGGCAAGGAGCCGAGACTACACCTTTGCAATCACATGTTGGCGAAGCCAGCGGGTAAACTCCTCACGCGTTACCTCTCCTGCGGCTACCAGCAGAATGATTCGCTCCTGCTCGTCCGCTGACGCCTGAATTTCAAAGCCGT